>JBFKOE010000054.1:0-10689 GCA_041629015.1 Gammaproteobacteria bacterium | reverse complement strand
CTGCGCCGCGGGCTGCAGCTGCTCGACGAGGACAGCCCGGTTGCGCCGGTGCGCGCGGCCCGCGACTGGCGCACCAGCTACCGCGAGCACTGGGGGGAGCACCTGGTGGACGCCGAGCGCCACGTCTTTCACCTCTTGCGTACACACGGCGCCTAGCGCCCGACAAGGCCGCGCGGCGCGCCCGCGTTAGCCGGTCGCGGCCCCGATGTCTCCCGGGTTGCGCAGCATCTTGTCGATGTCCCCGGCGTGCTGCTCCTCGGCGGCGATCTGCCCGCGGGCGTATTCCTCCAGCAGCACCGAGCGACCCTCGACCACCTTGAGCAGCTTGCGGTAGAGCGCGATCGCCGCGCGCTCGTGCTCCAGCGACTCGCGCAGGATGTGGCCGATGTCGTGCTGCTGGCTCTCCAGCAGCGGCCCGATGCCCAGCGAGGGATGACCGCCGAGGTGGGTAATCATCTCTCCCGCCTGCTGCGCGTGGACGAGGGATTCCTCGGCCTGGCCGCGCAGCCAGGAGATGATGGGTATGCGCGAGTAGCCGAACACCATGAACGAGTAGTGGGTGTAGCGCACCACCCCGGCGAGTTCCGCTTCCAGAATGCGGTTCAGCGCCGCGATCGCGGCCTTGGAGTCGAGTTGGGGGTCCGACATGGTTGGGCTCCGGGTTGCAGTGTAAGGGGTTTGCCTCGAATACGGCGTCGCGGCGAATCGCTGGCTCAGAACGGCTTCACGACCGCCAGCAGGACGATGGCCAGCAGGAACAGCACCGGCACCTCGTTGAACCAGCGGTAGAAGACGTGACCGTGCCGGTTGCGCTCATGCTTGAAGTCCGCGACCAGCTTGCCGCAGATCACGTGGTAGACGATCAGCAGGACGACCAGCACCAGCTTCAGGTGTAGCCAGCCCATGTGCTGGTAGGCCTGCCAGGCGTAGGCGATCAGCAGCCAGACGCCGGACACGGTGGTGAGGACCGCGCCCGGCGTGGTGATGGCGTAGAAGAGCTTGCGCTCCATGACCTTGAATCGCTCCCGGCCCGCCTCGTCCTCGCACATCGCGTGATAGACGAACAGCCGCGGCAGATAGAACAGGCCGGCGAACCAGGTGACCATGAAGACGATGTGCAATCCCTTCAGCCAGAGCATTCAGCGCTTCCTCGCGGTATCGGCGTCCCCGGCGGCGGTTGCCTCGGCCGCCCGCAGCAGCGGCTCGGCCAGGGTCCGGTAGAGCGGGCGGCGGCCGAGCGCGCGTGAGGCCAGGTAGGCGACGAACGAGGCCACCATCAGCGGCAGCAGCAGGTCGTGATTGTCGGTCATTTCGGTGAGGATGACGAACCCCGTGATCGGTGTCTGCGTCATCCCGGAGAAAAAGGCCGCCATCCCGAGCAGCGCGAGGGCGCCCACCCCCACCCCCGGGAACCAGTCGGCGAACAGCGGGCCCAGTCCGGCGCCGATGCCCAGCGAGGGGCCGAGGAGCCCCGCCGGTATGCCGCTGAGGTACGAGGCCAGCGTGGCGAGCATCTTCAGCGCCGGATACCAGGGGCCGGGATCGAGTTCGCCGGCGCTGAGCTGGGCAGCCTGGGAGAAGCCGGTGCCGTGGGCAAGCCCGCCGCTGGCCCAGCCGCACACCGCGACCACCAGCCCGCAGCCCAGCGCCAGCCTCACCCCATGGCGCCGCGCGAAGGGCGCCAGCGCGCGTGCGCTCCTCAGCAACACGATCGCGAACACGGCCCCCAGCGTGCCGCCGGCCACGCCCAGCACCGCAGCGGCCAGCCAGTCGCGCACGCCGTGCAGCGCGCCGGCCGCGGTGTCGAGGCGGCTCTCGCCACCGCTCAGCGCCAGCGCCGTGATGCCGGCGATGATCACGGCGGTCAGCATCAGGCCGCTGCTCTTCTCCTCCAGCGAGCGGCTCAGCTCCTCGATGACGAAGACGATGCCGGCCAGCGGCGTGTTGAAGGCGGCCGCGATCCCCGCCGCCCCGCCGGCCAGGATCAGGGCGCGCTGCACCTCGGCCCGGCGCACCTCGGCCGCGCGTCCCATGGCGTGCATCAGCGAGGCGCCGACGTGTACGGCGGGGGCGAACACCCCGACCGAGGCGCCGCTGAGCAGCGCGGTCCCGATCAGCAGCACCTTGCCGAAGGCGATGCGCAGCGACAGCAGCCCGCTCACCGCGCTTCGGCCCGCCAGGCGCACCGCGGCGATGGTGTTGGGGATCCCGCTGCCGTCGCTGCCCGGAAAGAAGCGGCGCGTCGCCCAGGCGGTCGCGGCGAGCCCGAGCGGCGTGAGCAGGAAGCCCAGCCAGGGCCGCTCGCGCAGGCCGGCCTGGAACCAGGCGTCCATGCGCTCGCCCAGCGTCACCAGGGCGAAGCAGGCCACGCCGACGATCAGCGCGCCGCCCGCGAACACCAGCCGCCGGCGCCAGGCCCGGCGCGAGAGCACCTTGTAGCGGGACCGGCGCAGGAGACGCCGCAGCGGATTGCGCATCGCCAGGGGGTCTCGCGCTTTGCGGCTAGTCGAGGCCCAGCTTCTTCAGGCGGTAGCGCAGCGCGCGAAAGGTGATGCCGAGCTGCTTCGCGGCCGCCGTGCGATTCCAGCGGGTCTGCTCCAGGGTCTTGACGATCAGGTCGCGCTCGATCTGATCGAGATAAGGCTCGAGCTGGATGTCATCGCCCTCGGGCGCCGCCGGCGGCTGCGGGCTCGCGGCGGTTGCCGGCGCCTGCTGGCGCAGGTCGAGACCGAGGTCCTCGGGGCGGATCTGTCCCTCCTCGCACAGCGTGACGGCACGCTCGAGGATGTTCTCGAGCTCGCGGATGTTGCCCGGGAAGGCGTAGTCGCGCAGGGCGGCGAGCGCCTGCTCGCCCAGCCGCGCCTCCGCGCCGGTCCCGGCGCTCAGGCGGGCGAGCATCTCGCCGGCCAGCAGCGGGATGTCGCCGGCGCGCTCGCGCAGGGGAGGGACCCGCAGCTCAATGACGTTGATCCGGTAGTAGAGATCCTGGCGAAAGTCCCCGTCCTCGACCGCCTGGGCGAGGTCCTTGTGGGTCGCGCTGAGCACGCGCACGTCGACCCTCACCTCCTGCTGCTCGCCTACGGGGCGCACCGCCTTTTCCTGGATGGCGCGCAGCAGCTTGACCTGCATGTGCAGCGGCAGCTCGGCGACCTCATCCAGGAACAGCGTGCCGCCGTCGGCCGCCTGGAAGAGCCCGATCTTGTTGGCGACCGCGCCGGTGAAGCTGCCCTTCTTGTGGCCAAAGAACTCGCTCTCCATGAGCTCGCTGGGAATGGCGCCGCAGTTGACCGGCACGAACGGCGCCCTGGCGCGCGGGCCCTGCTCGTGGATCATCCGTGCCACCAGCTCCTTGCCGGTCCCGGACTCGCCGCTGATGTAGACCGGGGCCTGGCTGCGCGCGAGCTTGGCGATGAGCTTGCGCACGCGCTCGACCTCCTCGGACTCCCCGGTGAGCCTTAGCGTCGCCTCGACCTTGTCCTCGCTCAGGCGCAGCGCGGTCTTCACCAGGCTGCGCAGCACCTGCAGGTCGACCGGCTTGGAGACGAAATCGAAGGCACCCGCCTTGAGCGCCTCGATGGCCGATTCCATGTTGCCGTGGGCGGTGATCACCGCGGTCGGGGTGTTGGGGTAGTGCTGCTGAATGTGGCGCACCAGCTCGATGCCGTTGCCGTCCGGCAGGCGCATGTCGGTAAGGCACATGTCGAAGCCCTGCCCGCGCAGCCGCTCGCGCGCCGCGGCGAGATCCAGGGCGGACTGGGTCTCGACACCCATCTGTCCCAGCGTCAGTTCGAGCAGCTCGCAGATGTCGGGTTCGTCGTCGACGATCAGGGCCTTGTGCTGCGTCATGCGGTCCTGCCTCAGGCGGTCTGGAGGTTCTCGGCCGCGGCCGGGAAGCGGATGCGGAAACAGCCACCGCCGCGCGGCTGGGGCAGGTAGTCGAGCGACGCCTGGTTCAGCTCGCACAGCTGGCGGGCCAGGTACAGCCCCAGGCCCGTGCCGCGGGTTCGGGTCGTGTAGAAGGGCTCGAAGATCTCGTCGATGACCCCGGGGTCGATTCCCGGCCCACGGTCGATGACGTCCAGGAACGGCGCCCGGCCCGGTGCCTCTTCGCCGGCGTTGAGCGTGATCTCCGCCTTCCCGGCCTCATCGACGCCGTGCTCGCAGGCATTCTTGCACAGATTCCACAGGATCTGGTGCAGCTGGCTCGGGTCCATGCGCACCACCAGGTCGCGTGGCCGCACCTGGACCCGCAAGCTGGCGGGCGCGCAGCCCTCGGCGTTGACCAGTTCGGCGGCGAATTTCTGCAGCCAGTCCTGCAGCCGAACGGTCGCCGGATGGCTGCTCTGGCCGCGCGAGATTCGTAGCACGTTCTCGATGATGGTGTTCACGCGCTGGGCATTGTCGCCGATGATCCGCGTCAGCCGCTTACCGCTCTCGCCCAGGCTGGGGTTCTCGGCCAGCAGCTGCGCCGCGTGGCTCAGCGCGCCGAGGGGATTGCGGATCTCGTGGGCGATGCTGGCGCTCATGCGGCCCAGCGAGGCGAGCTTCATCTGCTGCGCCTGCTGCGCCGCGCTGCGCTGGTCATCGAGGTAGACGACCACAGCGTCGCCTTCGCCGAGCCGCGCGAATCGCGGTAGGAGCTCGCCGCCGCCCGGGACCGGGAAGGCGCGCTCGGCGCCCTCCGGCCGGGCGCGCCACTCCTCGATGCGCCGGGCCAGCTCGGGTGAGGCCTCGCCGAGCTGGGGGCGCAGACCGGTCACGGGCATTCCCAGCAGGCGCCAGGCCGCCTGGTTCATGAGCCGCACCTGGCCCTCGCCGTCGATCACCAGCACCCCGGAGCGAAAGCGCTGGATGATGTGCTCGTTGAGTTCGGCGAGGTTGGCGAGGTCGATGCCGCGCCGGGCGGCGAGCTCCTCGCTGCTGCGCGCGCGCTGGGCCAGCACGTGCGCCAGCAGCGCGGTGGCGAACAGCGCGGTGCCGAGGATTCCGGCCTGGGTGTAGTAGGTCTGCGCCGACAGCCGCGCCAGATCCGCGTAGGCGGTCTCAGCGAGCACCCCCATGGTGGCCAGCGCCGCGTACACGTAGGCGACGCGCTGCTCGGCGATCACCAGGTTGACGCAGATGATCGTCACGATCAGCAGAATCCCAAGCCCGGTGACCACCCCGCCGCTGGCGTGCATCAGCAGCACCAGGGCGATGATATCGACGAACACCCCTAGGTGGGCCTGAATATCGAAGCCCGGCCGGCGCAGGTAGGCGCCAAGGCTGCCGGCCACCGCGCCCAGCACGTAGCCGGTGGCGACGGCCCGGAATAGGGCGGGGTTCTGCTCGCCCAGGAAATTTGGGCCCAGCCCGGAGGCGTGCAAGGCGAGGAAGGCGGCGGCCAGCGTCAGGCGGTAGATCCCGAGCAGGGTGAGCGCGCGCCAGGCCGGCTGGACGGTGCCGCTCTCCGTGGGCTCGCCGGTGGCGATGGCTTGCACTGGGTTGGCGATCATGGTCCTGCGGTCGGAATTCGGGGGCGACCGGGGTCTCCGCGGCTTGCCGGGCATGGGTTCGGGGTTCTACCGGCCGCGGCGACGGGGCCGGTCAGCAAGCCCGCCGGGGCGGCCCTCGGGTGGCGCTAGTTTCGAGTCTTGTCCGGCGCGATGCAAGGCAGCGGCGGGCCGCCCGAACTCAGGCGGGGACGTCTTTGCCTTCGTTTGCCGAATCCGGCAGAATGTCGCATTCCGCGTGCCTAATAGGGGTCATAAGAGAGGCTTATATGAATCTGCACGAGTACCAGGCCAAGCAGTTGTTCGCCACGTACGGTCTGCCGGTCTCGGAGGGTTTTGCGGCCGGCACCGCCCAGGAGGCCGCGGAGGCCGCGGACAAGATCGGCGGCAAGCGCTGGGTGGTCAAGGCGCAGGTGCACGCCGGGGGCCGCGGCAAGGCGGGCGGCGTCAAGCTGGTGAACTCGAAGCAGGAGATCATCGATTTCGCCCACCAGTGGCTGGGCCGGAACCTGGTGACCTACCAGACCGACGCCGGCGGCCAGCCGGTCAACAAGATCCTGGTGGAGTCCTGCACCGACATCGCCCGCGAGCTCTACCTGGGGGCCGTGGTCGACCGCGGTTCGCGCCGCGTGGTGTTCATGGCCTCCACCGAGGGCGGCGTCGAGATCGAGAAGGTCGCGCACGAGACGCCGGAGAAGATCCTCAAGGCCGCGATCGACCCCCTGGTGGGTGCCCAGCCCTACCAGGCCCGCGAGATCGCTTTCAAGATGGGGCTGGACGCCGAGCAGGCCAAGCAGTTCACCCGCATCTTCCTCGGACTGTCCAAGCTGTTCCACGAGTGCGACCTGTCGCTGCTGGAGATCAATCCCCTGGTGATCACCAGCGAGGGCAAGCTGCACTGCCTGGACGCCAAGATCAACGTCGACGGCAACGCGCTCTTTCGCCAGCCCAAGCTGCGCGAGATGCACGACCCGTCCCAGGAAGACCCACGTGAGGCGCACGCCGCCCAGTGGGAGCTCAACTACGTGGCCCTGGACGGCAGCATCGGCTGCATGGTCAACGGCGCGGGACTCGCCATGGGCACCATGGACATCGTCAAGCTGCACGGCGGCGCGCCGGCCAACTTCCTCGACGTGGGTGGCGGCGCCACCAAGGAGCGGGTGGCCGAGGCCTTCAAGATCATCCTCTCCGATGCCAACGTCAAGGCGGTGCTGGTCAACATCTTCGGCGGCATCGTGCGCTGCGACCTGATCGCCGAGGGCATCATCGCCGCGGTCAAGGAGGTGGGCGTCAGCGTGCCGGTGATCGTGCGCCTGGAGGGCAACAACGCCGACAAGGGCGCCAAGCTGCTCGGCGAGAGCGGGCTCGACATCATCGCCGCGGCCAGCCTCGCCGACGCGGCCCAGCGGGCGGTCGCCGCGGCAGGGGGGAAGTAGGCCATGAGCATACTGGTCAACAAGGACACCCAGGTCATCTGCCAGGGCTTCACCGGGGGCCAGGGCACCTTCCACTCGGAGCAGGCGATCGCCTACGGCACCCGCATGGTCGGCGGGGTGACGCCGGGTAAGGGCGGCCAGAAACACCTCGATCTGCCGGTGTTCAACACCGTGCGCGAGGCCGTGGAGCAGACCGGCGCGCAGGCCTCGGTGATCTTCGTGCCCGCCGCCTTCTGCAAGGACTCGATCCTCGAGGCCGCGAGCGCCGGCATCAAGCTCATCGTCACCATCACCGAGGGCGTGCCGACCCTGGACATGCTCGAGGCCAAGATCGCCTGCGATCAGCTCGGCGTGCGCGTGATCGGCCCCAACTGCCCGGGCGTCATCACTCCCGGCGAGTGCAAGATCGGTATCATGCCCGGCCACATTCACGTGCCGGGCAGGATCGGCATCGTGTCGCGCTCCGGGACGCTCACCTACGAAGCGGTCAAGCAGACCACCGACGCCGGCCTCGGGCAGTCGACCTGCGTCGGCATCGGCGGCGATCCCATTCCCGGCTCGAGCTTCATCGACATCCTCAAGCTCTTCCAGGAGGACCCCAAGACCGAGGGTATCGTCATGATCGGCGAGATCGGCGGCACAGCGGAGGAGGAGGCGGCGGCCTTCATCAAGGCCAGCGTCACCAAGCCCGTCGTCTCCTACATCGCCGGGGTGACCGCGCCGAAGGGCAAGCGCATGGGCCATGCCGGCGCCATCATCGCCGGCGGCAAGGGCACGGCGGACGAGAAGTTCGCGGCGCTGGAAGCGGCCGGCGCGCACACGGTGCGCTCGCTGGCGGAGATCGGCGAGAAGATGAAGGCGGTCCTGGGCTGAGGGCGACTGCGGCACAGCGCGAATGACGGACAAGGCCGCTGGCGACAGCGGCCTTGTCGTTTTCTGGGATCCGCCGGCGCCGCGGCCGCTGCGCGCTGGCGGGCTCTCGGCACAGTCGCCGCGAGGCACTAGACTGATCGCCCCGGGCTCTTGCCCGATCGAGCCGGGTGTGCGGCGCGACAGGAGGAGGGCGATGACCAAGGCATCTCTGGCAAGCGTCGAGTTCGCGGCCCCGGCCGTGGACCTCGAACCCCTGGGCGACGGCGGCTGCATCCTGCGCTGCCCGCAGCCGCTCGGACCCTATCCAGAGAAGGTGGGCACGATGCTGCGCCACTGGGCGGCCGAGGCGCCCGAGCGCACCTTCCTCGCCCAGCGCGATGCCGCGGGCGCCTGGCGCGAGGTGAGCTATGCGCAGGCGGCGCGCGCCGCCGATGGCCTTGCACAGGCCCTGCTCGAGCGCGGGCTCGGCCCCGAGCGCCCATTGCTCCTGCTCTCCGACAACGGCATCGACAACGCGCTGCTGGTGCTCGGTGCCATGCAGGCCGGGATTCCGGCCGCTCCGGTCTCGCCCGCCTACTCGCTGCTGTCGCGCGATCACGGCAAGCTCAAGTACATCATGGACCTGGTCCGGCCCGGCGCGGTCTATGCTGCCGACGGCGAGCGCTTCGCGGCGGCGCTGGGGGCCATCGACCTGACCGGGGCGGAGCTGATCGTCAGCGCCAACCCTCCGCCCGGCCTCGACGCCCAGCTGTTCGATTCCCTGGCCGCCACCGAGCCGACGGCGGCGGTCGAGGACGCCTTCGCCGCGGTCGGACCCGACACGGTGGCCAAGATCCTGTTCACCTCCGGCTCCACGGGCCTGCCCAAGGGCGTGATCAACACCCAGCGCATGCTCTGCTCCAACCAGCAGGCGATCCGCCAGCTCTGGCCCTTCCTTCAGCGCCGCCCGCCACGCATCGTCGACTGGCTGCCCTGGAGCCACACCTTCGGCTCCAACCACAACTTCCACATGATGCTGTTCCATGGCGGCGCCATCTACATCGACGGCGGCAAGCCCATGCCGGGCCTGATCGAGCAGACGGTGGCCAACCTGCGCGAGATCTCGCCGACGGTCTATTTCAACGTGCCGCGGGGTTTCGACGTGCTGCTGCCCTTCCTGGAGCAGGACCGGGAGCTGCGCGACAACTTCTTCCGCGAGCTCGACGTCATCTTCTACGCCGGCGCCGCGCTGCCCCAGAACCTGTGGGATCGCCTCGAGGCGGTATCGGCGGAGGCGCGCGGCGAGCGCGTGCCTCTGGTCTCGGCCTGGGGCGCGACCGAGACCGCGCCGCTGATCACCTCGCTGTACTACCCGGCCGATCGTGCCGGCGTCATCGGCCTGCCGGCGCCGGGCTGCGAGGTCAAGATGGTCCCCGGGGGCGGAAAGCTGGAGCTGCGGGTGCGCGGCCCGAACGTGACGCCCGGCTACTGGAGGAACGCCGAGCTCACCGACGCGGCCTTCGACGAGGAGGGCTTCTATCGCATCGGCGATGCCGGCAGGCTCGCCGACCCCGGCGATCCGCTCAAGGGGATCGTGTTCGACGGGCGGGTGGCCGAGGACTTCAAGCTGATGTCCGGCACCTGGGTGCACGTCGGCGCGGTGCGGGTGGCAGCCATCGCCGCCGGCGCCCCGGTGATCCAGGATGCGGTGGTCACCGGCCACGATCGCGAGGACGTCGGGCTGCTGGTCTTCCCCAGCCTGCCGGGGTGCAAGGCCCTGTGCCCCGACGCCCCTGAGGGGGCCGGGCTGGAAGAGCTGATCCACTCGCCGGCGGTGCGCGAGAGGCTGCGTGCGGGCCTCGGCGCCTACAACGAGGCCAACCCCGGCAACAGCACGCGAATCGCCCGGGTCTTGCTGATGAGCGAACCGCCCGGAATCGACGCCAACGAGATCACCGACAAGGGCTACGTCAACCAGGGCGCGGTGCTCGAGCGCCGCGCCGCGCTGGTCGAGCGCCTTCACGGCTCGGCGGGCGGCGATCCGGACGTCGTGGTGCTCGACTGAGCGCCGGACGGGCCGAGCCGGTGCGCGATTATCGGGCGCCCGTCGCCGAGATCCTCTGGGCCCTGCGCCACGGGGCCGGGGCCGAGCGGCTGCCCGGCTGGGACGCGGACCTCGCCGCCGAGGTGCTGAGCCAGGCCGCGCGCTTCATCGACGCCGAGGTCGCGCCGCTCGATGTGATCGGCGATCGTCAAGGCGCACACTTGAAGGCCAGCCGAGTCCGTCTGCCGAAGCCCTTCACCGCCGCCTACCGGCGCTATGCCGACGCCGGCTGGCCTGGCATCTGCGCGCCCGAGGACCACGGCGGGCAGGGCCTGCCCGGGGTACTCGGCGGCGTGATCTCGGAGATGCTCTCCGGGGCCTGCATCAGCTTCCAGATGGTGCTCACGCTCGGCCAGAGCGCGATGCGCACCCTGCTGCGCCACGGCAGCGCGGAGCAGCGCTCGCGCTATCTGCCGCGTTTGGCCGCCGGCGAGTGGCTGGCGACCATGTGCCTCACGGAGCCGGACGCGGGCTCGGATCTTGCCCGCATCCGCACCGTGGCCCGCCCGCTCGCCGAGGGCGGCTGGGCGCTGGAGGGCACCAAGATCTTCATCTCCGGCGGCGACCACGACTACACGGAGAACATCCTCCACCTGGTCCTGGCCCGCACGCCCGACGCCCCGCCCGGGCTCAAGGGCCTGGCGCTCTTTCTCTGTCCGGCGGTGCTCGACGACGGGCGGCGCAATGCCGTCGCCGTGCTGGGGATCGAGGACAAGATGGGCATGCACGCTTCGCCGACCTGCCAGCTGGCCTTTGAGGGCGCGCGGGCGGAGATCCTCGGCGCGCCCGGCGAGGGGCTGGCGCG
>JBFKOE010000053.1:0-10694 GCA_041629015.1 Gammaproteobacteria bacterium | reverse complement strand
CGGTCTTCTATCCCTGAGATACATCGCGCAGCGCATTGCGTTCTCGGCCCGTGGCGCGCCGCCGGACCGCTTGCCACGCCGCAGCTTGTGCACCATCGGCCCGCGGGGCGCGCGGAGTTGGCGCGATATCATACCCGGGGCTCGAGCCAGACCAAATCATTTCGGCTGCGTGGTGCCCGTCTCCGGGGTAGTGCCGCCATCGCGCAGCGGTCCGAACTGGAACTGCGCGAACAAGCCGGTGGATTCCAGCAGCCGGGTGAGCCGAATGTCGAGCGAGTGCCCGGGGATTTCCAGGCGAACGGCGCTGCCGGTCCTGAACGGCATCACGGAGGTGACCAGCGTCGAGGGCTGCCGAAGAGCGGGAACCTGCGCCATCAGCAGGCTGCACGCCGGCTCCTCGGCGTCCGTCGCATCGTGCGCTATCGCGAGCGCGGCCGTGGCGGAGGGGGCAAGCATCTGGATGCCGCACTCGAGCTGCGTCGGGGAGATCTCCTTCAGCCAGCGCACCACGCCGATCTCGATCGCCGCTTCCCTGCCCGGCGTCCGCATACCGACCAGGTCGCCGACCCGGGTGCGCAGCGTGCTGCGCCGATCGAAGGTCAGGCACAAGCCGCCCGCGCTCTCGTTCACGGTCCCGCAGTCGTGGCTGGCCGGCGGTGCGCCATGGTCGTGCCGTTCACCCCCCCACACCGCCGCGCGCGACGGGTCGCGCGGGTAGACGAGGCTCCAGATGTCCTGGTCATGCTCCTCGAACACGTACTCGCCCGGTGAGCGCAGCAGGTCGTCAGGGACGATCGCCATTTCGGGGTTCGCGGCGAGCGGTCCGTCCGCGCCGTCGTCGGCGCCGGCGGACAGGGCCCGATAGACGGAGTTCAACCCGAAGAAGACCTTCAAGCGTTGGGAGCGCTCGTTGCGCGAGAAGAAACGCTGCGGGACAGTGCTCCATGATACGAACAGCCGCTTGTAGATGTCCTCGGAGAGGCGCTCGCCCTCGGGGGAGAGCAGACGGGTCTTGGTCTCGTGCACGTCGCTGAGTTCCCGGCGCAGCAGCGGCAGCATCTCCGAGGTGTCGATGACACGGCAATCATCGGCCGCCATCGCCACGCCGGCCGGCTGGATCTGGGGTGGCGTGTCGCGCTCGAGATCGACGCTGAGCATGCCTTCGCCCAGGCCCTGCAGCGGGCTGGGGAGGATCGCACAGTGCCTCACCCAGCGCCCGAGGGCGTCGAACACCCACTGTGCTTCGCCCTGGCGCAGGCGGTATGGGGAGGCGAGTGACAGCAGCGTGATCCTAAGGTAGAGGTCATTCAGGCAGAGGTCGGCACCTGGCGGTATCGACGCGGAACCGAGCGGTGCGCGCAGCAGGCCGCGCAGTTCGGCGTAGCGGTAGAGCTGATTCAGGTCGAGCCAGATTCCCTGCTCGTGCTGGTGGTAGACGCGGTAGTAATCGAGCAGCAGCGCCACCAGATTGCCCATTGCGCCGTGCACGGCGCCAAGCAGCGACGTGCGCGCTAGCCGCGGGATGAGCCGACTGCGGGCGTGATCGTGGACCAGGATTTTGTAGCCGGTGGCGAGCCCGCGGTGCAAGGAACGCTCCAGCGCGGCGGTCTCCAGGCAGCGTTCGGAGAGCGGAAAGGGCTGGCCCTGGTAGCGACGCCTCAGCCCCTGCGCCAGGTACTCTGCAGTCGCGGCGAACTGCTGCAGCAAGCCAAGCCGGGCGGCCGGGGCGAGGCGCTGGCGATTGAGCCTTTCGAGCGCCTCGATGACCACCGAGGCGGTGACCGGCAAGTCTGCCTTGGGCAGGCCGTCGAACCAGGCGGCGACTTCGCGGCGGCTCACCGGGAATGCCTCCGCCTCCCGGGGGCCAGCTTCCGGCACGGCCAGACGCGGCAATCTACCCTTGTTCATGATCATTCGGCTGCCCAACTTCGGCCCGCGTCTTCCGCATCTCAGCCCGGTCGCCCGAACGAGCCCCGGCTGACGGCTGCATCAGCCCACGGTACACAAGAAAACCGTGGCAAACAAACGGGAAGTCCGATTAGAAGGGCCCGCTTTGCCCGCTGCTCGACGCTCACGCCAGGGGTTCTTTCGCCTTGGCTCCGTCTACTTCGCGCACCAGCCGCGGCACCAGGTATCCCGGCAGGCGCAGGCGCATCTCCTCGTGCAGCTCGAGCGCCCGTTCCCGGGCGACCCGGAAGTGGGCCGCCCCGGCCACTCGATCGAGCTGGTGCAGGTAGTAGGGCAGGACCCCCGCCGCGAACAGTCGCTCGCTCAACTCGCACAGGGTGTCCGGGCTGTCGTTGACCCCCTTGAGCAGCACGGACTGGTTTAGCTGGCGGATCCCCCGCGCGCCTATGCGCCCCAGCGTGGCACTCACCGCCCGGTCGATTTCGGCCGGGTGGTTGGCGTGCACGACCAGCACCAGCGGCAGCGCCGCGCCGGCGAGCACGTCGAGCAGCCGCCCGTCGATGCGTTCTGGCAGGGCTACGGGAACCCGGCTGTGGATGCGGATGCGTTGCAGATGTCCGATGGCTTGCAGCGCCTCCAGCCATTGGCCTAGGCGCCGTGGCGACAGTGCCAGCGGGTCGCCGCCGCTGAGGATCACCTCGCGGATCGTCGTATCCGTGCGCAGCTCGTCGAGCAGGCGCTCCCGGGTCGCGCCGTCGAGACGGTGATCGCCGTAGGGGAAGTGGCGGCGAAAGCAGTAGCGGCAGTGCACGACGCAGCTTCCGCTGACCAGCAGCAGCGCCCTTCCCGAGTACTTGTGAATTAGGCCCGGGGACCGGGTGGCCGCGGCGTCGCCCACTGGATCGGGGCCGAAGCCCCGCGCCGGGCGATTCTCGGCGGCGCTGGGAAGGACCTGGCGCAGCAGGGGATCGTTCGGGTCGCCGCGGCGCATGCGACGCGCGAAGGCACGGGGCACGCGCAGGGGGAAGTGGCCGGGGTCATGCGCAGGCGGTGGCAGGGCGCGCTCCTCGAGGCCGAGCGCCCCCAACAGTGCATCGCGATCGCGAAAGATGTCGGCGGCGGGCAGCCTGTCGGCCGCCTTCTGACAGGGAAGGCTCATCCACGCTATTATACGCGCGGCCTAAGGGCGGGCCGGGCGACACGCTGGCCCCGCACCGCGACCGCGAAGCGGCGCCCGCGGTCTGCAAGCCTGCGCGAGCGCATGTTCCGGCAGGCGAAGAACTTCCCAGCGTACACCCGATCGCTTTGCACTCGGCGATGACCGAGCGCCGGGCGTGCGATGCGATCCAGCCGGGGGAATCATGGGCAGTGTGAGCACCAGCGAATTTCGCAGCGGCCTCAAGGTGTTGATCGAGGGCGACCCCTGCGTCATCGTCGAGAACGAGTTCGTCAAGCCGGGCAAGGGGCAGGCGTTCAACCGCGTGCGGCTGCGCAATCTGAAGACCGGGCGAATCTGGGAGCGGACATACAAGTCCGGCGAGACGCTCGAGACCGCGGACGTCGTCGACACCGAGATGCAGTATCTGTACAGCGACGGCGAGTTCTGGCACTTCATGGTGCCGGCGAGCTACGAGCAGTACGCCGCCGACCAGAACGCGGTGGGTGACGCGCTGAAGTGGCTCAAGGAACAGGACCCGTGCCAGGTCACCTTGTGGAACGACTCGCCCCTGGCGGTGACGCCGCCGAACTTCGTCGTGCTGCGCGTCGTCGAGACCGATCCGGGTGTGCGCGGCGACACCAGCGGCGGCGGCAGCAAGCCGGCCACCATGGAGACCGGCGCGGTGGTACGGGTGCCGCTGTTCGTGGAGGAGGGGGACCTGCTGAAGGTCGACACCCGCACCGGGGAGTACGTCTCGCGGGCCAGGGACGCCTAGCACCGGGCGCGCCGAGGGCGCGGCGGCGGGGAACCCGGCGAGCGTTGCCGGCTCGGTAGCGCCCGTGGCCGAGCACAACGATCCGCAGGACTGGCGGCCCGCGGTCGACCTGGAGGTCGGGCGCGCGCGGGCGCGGATGCTGGCGACGGTGCGCGCGTTTTTCGCCGAGCGGGAGGTGCTGGAGGTCGAGACCCCGGCGCTCTCGGCAGCCTGCACGCTCGAGCCGCACCTCGAGTCCCTGAGCACCCGCTACCGGGGTGCGGGAGCGCCCCCCGGGGGCCGCCTCTTCCTCCACACCTCGCCCGAGTACCCCATGAAGCGCCTGCTGGCGGCCGGCTGGGGCAGCATCTACCAGATCTGCAAGGTCTTTCGCGACGGCGAGGCCGGCCGCCTGCACAATCCCGAGTTCACCCTGCTCGAGTGGTATCGCCCCGGTTTCGACCAGCACCAGCTGATGGACGAGCTCGGGGATCTCGTCGCCCGGGTGCTGGGCGAGTGCGCGCCGCCCGCCGCGCCCGAGAAGCTGAGCTACCGCGAGGCCGTGCGCCTTGCCACCGGGCTCGACCCGTTGCGCGCGACCCCGCAAGAGTTGCGCGGGTACGCGCTGACCGAGGGTTTCGCGCCGGCCGGCCGCGAGGATTCGGGCCGGGATTTCTGGCTGGATCTGATCCTGGTGCACCAGGTGGAGCCCGGCCTGGGCCGGCAGCGTCTCAGTTTTGTCTACGACTACCCCGCATCGCAGGCCTCGCTCGCCCGGGTCCGGCGCGAGCCCGAGCCCGTGGCGGAGCGCTTCGAGCTCTACCTGGAAGGGATCGAGCTGGCGAATGGCTTCGCCGAGCTCACGGACGCGGCCGAGCTGGCGCGGCGCATGGAGCGCGACCGCTCCGCGCGCGAGCGCCTGGGCCTTGGCGCGGCGGTGCCCGACCGCAGGCTGTTGGCCGCCCTCGAGCATGGACTGCCGCCCTGCGCCGGCGTGGCGCTGGGCCTGGATCGCCTGCTGATGCTGGCGCTGGGGGCGTCGGCCCTGCGCGAGGTGATCGCCTTTCCCATAGATCGTGCCTGAGGCGCGGGGCGTGCACCGCTGCCCAGTGGGCCGCCGGATGGGATTGCCCGGGCCGGGATCGCCGCGTTCAGATCTCCGCTGAGCGCTCGCGCATGCGGCCGATGGACTCACCCATGCGCAGGCGGGCGCCGGGGAGCAGTTCCTCGTTCACATCCACTGCGTCGCGGCCGAATACAAGTATCACCGTCGACCCCAGATTGAAGCGCCCCAGCTCCGCGCCGCGTGCCAGCTCCGGCCGTTCGGCGGCCTGGCCGTAGCTCCAGCTGCGAATCCGCCGACCAGGCGGGGGCGTTAGCTCGCCGGCCCACACCAACTCGATGCTGCCCACGAACAGCGCGCCCACCATCACCAGCGCCAGCGGGCCGGCCGGCGTCTCGGCGAGGACGGCCAGGCGCTCGTTGCGGGCGAAGAGCCGCGGCAGCGCGCGGGTGGTCGCCGGGTTGACGCTGAACAACCGCCCGGGCACGTAGACCAGCTCGCGCACCCGCATGTCGACGGGCGCGTGCACCCGATGGTAGTCGCGCGGCGAGAGATAGAGCGTGGCGAAGCTGCCGTCTCGAAAAGGCGCCGCGCGCTCCTCGCTGCCCCCGAGCAGCGCGGCGAGATCGAAGCGGTGGTCCTTGGCCTGAAGCAGACTGTTGCCGCTCAGCGTACCGGCCTGGCTCACGCTCCCGTCCACCGGCGACAACAGCGCCCGGGGGTCCGGATCCAGCGGCCGCGCGCCGCGCTTGAGCGCACGGGTGAAGAAGTCGTTGAGGCTGCGGTAGCGGGCCGGTTCCTCGCGCTCGGCTTCCGAGAGGTCGATGCCGAAGCGGTGCAGGAAGTAGCCGATCAGTGCCCGGCGCAAGAGCGCATTGCGGCTGCGTGCCAGCGCGTGCATGGCGCGCGACAGCGGGTGGTGCGGCAGCGGCAGCTGCGACCAGGTCGCGAGCCGGTCCAGCGCGGAGGGCGAATCGGCCAAGTCCGGGTCGGCGGGGCGAGCACTGGACTTGCCGGGGGCCTCGGGCGCTGGCGCCGGCTTCGGGGCGGCGGGCATACAGGGATGCCGGGCTCGGCGTTCAGGTCTCGATCGGCAGGTCGGGGCTGTTGCCCCACTCCGACCAGGACCCCGCATAGGCCTTAAGACGTTCGTAGCCGAGCGATTTCAGCACCACGTAGAGATGTGCCGAGCGGTGGTGCGTCTGGCAGTAGACGATCACCTCATGATCCAGCTCTACACCGCGCTCGCGCAGCATGGCATGCAGCTCGGCGGCTGGGCGCAGGCGCAGGTTGCGGGCGGTGTCCATGGTGGCGGTCCACTCCAGGTTTCTTGCTCCCGGGATGTGGCCGCCGCGCGCGGCGAATACCCGCTCGCCCGCGAACTCGGCCGGCGAGCGCGCGTCCAACAGCGCCAGGTCCGACGCCCCCAGTCGCGAGTGCAGGTACTCGCGTTCGGCGAGCGGCGCATCGTTTCTGTGCCCGGCGAACTCCGCGGGCCGGGCCTCCACCTCCCCCGTCTCTACCGGGTGCCCCTCGTTCGCCCAGGCGTGCAGGCCGCCGTTGAGCAGCGAGAACCGGTCGTGGCCGGCGAGTTCCAGCGTCCACAGCAGGCGGCAGGCCCGTCCGCCACCCTCGTCGTCGTAGGCGATGACGTGGGTGTGCTCCGCCACGCCCAGCGCCGACAGGGTCGCCACGAGCGCCGTGGGGTCCGGGGGCATGCCCATGGCCGGCGGCTGCTGGCGCACCAGCCGGGCGTAGTCGAGGTGCACGGCGCCGGGAACGTGGTACTGCAGGTAGGTGTCCGCCTTACCCAGGTCCACTATGAGCAGGCCGTCGCGGCCGAGCACGGCCTCCAGTTGCTCGGGCTCGAGGATCAGCGGCAGGTCGTTGGCGTTCATGGCGGCTTCCTCGCCCGCCGGCGCGGCGGATTGCGGTCGCCGCGGGCGGATCGGGTCGCGGTGGACCGGTCGGGCGCCGTATTCTAGCGCGATCAGTACTTTATTCGCAGGCGCGTGGCCGGGATAATGCGCCCCACGTGTTCGCGGCGCGTCCCTGCTTCCGGTGCGCCCGCGGCTGCCGCGGATTCAGAGGTACCGTCGGACGATGTCGAGTTTCCTTGCCTCCCGGTCCCAACTCCGGTCCTGGACGCGCGCCGTCGCCGGGCGCTGCGAGCTGATCGGTCCACGCCGGGAGGGCCTAAGCAACTGGAACTATGGGCCGCTGGCGGACGGGGAGGAACTGCTGCCGGAGGGTTACCGCCCCAGCGTGGTGCCGCCCGGGCGCCTGATGGCACCCGACCAGGAGGTCCTGTTCGAGTTCCGGCGCGATGCCGAGGGCGGGATCGAGTTCGTTCCGGCGGCCGCTAAGGGCGAGCGCATCCTCTTCGGGGTCAGGCCTTGCGACCTGCGCGCGATCGCGCAGATGGACGCCGTGCACGCCGAACCCCCGGCGGACCCGCACTACGCGGCCAACCGCGCCCGCACCCAGGTGATCGGCGTCGACTGCCTGCGCCCCTGCGACGAGCGGGCCTTCTGTGCCGCCACCGGATCCCTGCAGCAGCGCGAGGGCGCCGATCTCTTCCTCACCCCGAGCGATGACGGCTACCTGGTCGAGGCGTTGACCGAGGCGGGCCGGACGCTGGCCGCCGAGGCGGGTTGGCCGGCCTGCCCGGACGCGGCGGCGCGGCGGGAACGGGCCGAGGCGAGTCGGCCGCAGCCCTTCGGCCGCGCGCTCGGCGCGGCCCCCGAGGCCCTGCCCGAGATCCTGCGCCGCAGCTACGACTCGCCGGTGTGGGCGGAGTACGCCGAGCGTTGCTTCTCGTGCGGCACCTGCAACCTGGTCTGCCCGACCTGCTACTGCTTCGAGGTGTGCGACGAGCTGGCCCTCGACGGGCGCAGCGGTGCGCGCTTGCGCACCTGGGACGGCTGCATGGTGCCCGATTTCGCGGTGGTCGCCGGCGGCCACAACTTCCGCCCGGGCTGCGCCGAGCGCCAGCGCCACCGCGTCAAGCGCAAGTTCGAGTACCTCACCGAGCGCCACGGCCTGGGCAGCTTCTGTGTGGGCTGCGGGCGCTGCGGGCGCCAGTGCACCACGGGTATCGACATCCTCGACATGGTCAACGCCATCGTTGCCGCGGAGGTGCCGGCGTGAGCGGCGCGGCCGCGCGGCTCGAGCGCGACCCCTACCTGCCGCAGCGCGGGCGGATCGTCGAGAAGAGTGCGCTGACCGCGCGCGAGACCTATTTCCGCCTCGAGCTGGAACACCCGCTGGGCCACGGCCCGGGGCAGTTCGTCATGGTCACGGTGTTCGGCGTGGGCGAGAGCGCGATCTCCATCACCTGCGGACCCCACGGGGAGGCGTGGATCGAGCTGGTGGTGCGCCGCGCCGGCAGCGTCACCGGCGTGCTGCACGGCCTCGAGGTCGGCGCCATCGTCGGGGTGCGCGGACCGTTCGGCCACGGCTTCGATCTCGAGGAGTTTCGTGGCCGCGACCTGTTGCTGGTCGCCGGAGGGCTCGGGCTGGTGCCGATGCGCTCGCTGATCCTGTCCGTGATGGCCGAGCCGGGCCGTTTCGGCCGCATGACGCTGATCGCCGGCGCGCGCACGCCTGCCGAGACGCTGTTCCGCGACGAGCTGGAGGCGTGGCGAGAGCGCGCGGACACGCAGATCATCGAGACCGTCGACCGCACCGAGCACCAGCCCTGGGACGGCCGCGTCGGCCTGGTGACCGAGCCGATTCCGCGCCTGGAGCTCGATGCGGCGAAGACGCGGGTGGCACTGATCGGCCCGCCGGTGATGTACAAGTTCGTGCTGCTAGAACTCGCTACCCATCACGCCATCCCCGCCGAGAGCATCTTCGTTGATCTGGAGCGGCGCATGCGCTGCGGCATAGGCAAGTGCGGTCACTGCCAGATCAACCAGCTCTACTGCTGTCGCGACGGCCCGGTGTTCCGCTACGCCGAGCTCACGCGCTACCCGGAGGCGCTGCGATGAAGCCCAAGGTGGCGTTCTTCGACTTCGCCGGCTGCGAGGGTTGTCAGCTGGCGCTGCTCAACTGCGAGGATGTGCTGCTCGATCTCCTCGAGGTCGTGGAGCTGGTGGAGTTCCGCGAGGCGCTCTCGGAGCGCGCCCCGCGCTACGACATCGCCTTCATCGAGGGCAGCATCCACCGCGAAGAGGACATCGAGCGGCTGCGCGACATTCGCGCCCGCGCCAAGCTGCTGGTCGCGCTCGGCGCCTGTGCCTGCAACGGCAACGTGCAGGCGCGCGCCAACCTTATGGCCCCGGCGCAAAATTTCGAGCGCGTTTACGGCGAGGAGGCGCGCGACCGGGTGCAGGTGAGCCCGCGCTACTGGCCACTGTGGGCGCACACTCGAGTGCGTGCCGTGCACGAGGTGGTCGCGGTCGATTATTCGCTGCGCGGCTGCCCGATGGTCGCCGAGGAGTTCCTCGCTCTGGTGAAGGCAATCGTCACCGGGCAGATCCCGCGCCAGCCGGCCAATGCCGTTTGCGTGGAGTGCAAGAAGAACGGCAACGAGTGCGTTTACGATCGCGGGCTGGCGTGCATGGGGCAGATTGCCTACGGCGGTTGCGACGCCGTGTGCATCAACGGCGGTCACGTCTGCGACGCCTGCCGCGGGCTGTTGCCCTATGCGAACCTCGATGCGCACCGGGCGTTGCTGCGCCAGCTCGGGATCGAGGAGCGCGAGATCGCCCACCGTTACCGCCTGCACCTCTGCGGGGAGATGATGGGCAAGGAGCTGCTGACGTGAGCGCCGAGCCGGGGACCCATCGCATCTACATCGAGCACGTGACCCGCGTGGAGGGCCACGGCAGTCTGCGGATCAATACCCGCGCCGGCGCCGTCGAGGAGGTGCGGCTGGAGATCGTCGAGGCCAACCGCTTCTTCGAGAGCTTCGTCATCGGGATGCAGCCGCACGAGGTCCCGCAGACGGTCAGCCGGATCTGCGGCATCTGCTGCGTCGGCCACCAGCTGGCCGCCACCAAGGCGATCGAGGCGGCACTCGGCCTCGCGGTCAGCGATCAGACGCTGCGCCTGCGCAAGATGCTCAACGAGTCGCAGTTCCTGCAGAGCCACGCGCTGCACCTCTACTTCCTGGCCATGCCCGACTATCTCGGCGCCAAGAGCGTGCTGCCCCTGGCGCAGTCGCACCCGGATCTGGTGCGCCGCGCGCTGAAGCTGAAGAAGCTGGCCAACGATTACACGGCGGTCATCGGCGGGCGGACCCTGCACCCGATGGCGAACACCCTGTGCGGCTGGCGCAAGCTCCCCGATCGTGATGCCATGGCCGAGATCCTCGCCCGTCTCAGGGAATCGGTCACTGAGCTGCAGGCGATGACGGAGTTCGTCGCGACCCTGAAGTTCCCGGCGCTGGAGCGCGAGACCGAGTTCGTGTCCTTGCGCCATCCGCAGGAGTACGCGCTCTACGACGGGGAGATCGTCGGTTCGGACTCGGACCAGCTGCTCGCGGTGAGCGATTATCGCCAGGCCTGCAACGAGTTCACGGTCGAGCACTCGACCAGCAAGTGGTCGCGCTGGCACCGCGAGAGCTACATGGTCGGCGCGCTGGCGAGGGTGAACAACAACTTCGACCAGCTGCATCCGCGGGCCCAGCAGGTCGCCGAGGAGCTTGGACTGCGGGTGCCGTGCTACAACCCGTATCTGAACAACACCGCGCAGCTGGTGGAGATGGTGCACTGCACCCACCACAGCATCGCCCTGTTGGAGGAAACGCTCGATATCGGGCTGCAGATCGAGGACATCGGCTATGTCCCGCGCGCGGGCCGCGG
>JBFKOE010000052.1:0-10710 GCA_041629015.1 Gammaproteobacteria bacterium | reverse complement strand
GCCGGAAACGAACATCACCACGATCGCGGCCGTGGTGGATTCCGAGATAGTTTCTACTAAGCTGCGCGCTGCACCGGGAACGAGACCGCACCATGCCCAAGCCCCTCTGGACCCCGAGCCCCGAACGCGTCCAGGCGGCGAATTTGACCCGCTTCATGCAGGCGCTGCAGCGCGACGGCCTGCGGCTGAGCGACTACGAGGCGCTCTATGAATGGTCGGTGCACGAGCCCGCCGCCTTCTGGGAGCGGTTCTGGAAGTGGGGCGGATTCAAGGTCTCGCGAGCGCACGAGGCGGTGCTCGAGCACCCGGTGATGCCGGGGGCGGAGTGGTTTCGCGGCGCGCGGCTGAACTTTGCCGAGAACCTGCTGCGCTTTGCCGACGATCGCACCGCGCTGATCGGGGTCGACGAGCGCGGCGGCGAGCCGGTGCGCCTGAGCTACCGCGAGCTGCACGGCCAGGTCGCGCGCTTCGCTTGTTTCCTCGACGCCTGCGGGGTGCGCCGCGGCGACCGGGTGGCGGGCTTCATGCCCAACCGCATCGAGACCGTCGTCGCCATGCTCGCGAGCGCGAGCATCGGTGCGGTGTGGTCCTCGTGCAGCCCGGACTTCGGTCTGCGCGGGGTGCTCGATCGCTTCGGCCAGATCGAGCCCAAGGTGTTGATCGCAACCGACGGCTACCTCTACAACGGCAAGGCCTTCGACAGCCGCGGGCGCGTGGCGCAGGTCGCCGAGGAGATTCGCAGCATCGAGCGCGTGGTGCTCGTGCCCTACCTCGAGGACCACGCGGCCCCCGGCGCGATCCGCGACGCCGTGGCCTGGGAAGAGGCGCTCGCCAACGACGCCGGCGCCGTCGAGTTCGCCCAGCTGCCGTTCGATCACCCGCTCTATATCCTCTACTCCTCGGGCACCACCGGCGTGCCCAAGTGCATCGTCCACGGCGCCGGCGGGACGCTGATCCAGCACGCCAAGGAGCTTCTCCTGCACACCGACCTGCGGCGCGAGGACACGATTCTCTATTTCACCACCTGCGGCTGGATGATGTGGAACTGGCTGGTGAGCTCGCTGTTCACCGGCGCCACCGTGGTGCTCTACGAGGGCAGCCCGTCGCACCCGGACCTGGGGGTACTGTGGCGGCTGGCCGAGTCGCTCGGCATCAGCGTCTTCGGCACCAGCCCTAAGTTCATCGCCGCCTGCGAGAAGGCCGAGCTGCACCCCGGCCGCGACTGCGACCTCACGGCGCTGCGCGCGGTGCTCTCTACCGGCTCACCACTCTCGGAGGAGAACTTCGAGTGGGTGTATCGCGAGGTCAAGGCCGACCTCCAGCTCGCCTCGATCTCGGGCGGCACGGACATCATCTCCTGCTTCATGCTCGGCTGCCCGACCGAGCCGGTTTACGCCGGCGAGATCCAGAAGCGCGGGCTCGGCATGGCGGTGGAGGCCTGGGACGAGGAGGGCCGGGCACTCGCCGGCGAGAAGGGCGAACTGGTCTGCACGCAGCCGTTCCCGTCCATGCCCATCGGCTTCTGGAACGACCCCCAGGGGGAGAAGTACCGCGCCGCCTACTTCGAGCGCTACCCGGGCGTCTGGCACCACGGCGATTTCATCGCCATCACCGCGCACGGCGGGATCGTCGTCTACGGGCGCTCGGATGCCACGCTCAACCCGGGCGGCGTGCGCATCGGCACCGCCGAGATCTACCGCCAGGTCGAGGCCATGGAGGAGATCGCGGATTCGCTGGTGGTGGGCCGACCCCTGGACAACGACGTCGAGATCGTGCTGTTCGTCGTGCTGCGCGAGACGCAGGCGCTGGATACCGAGCTCGTCGCGCGCATCCGCGCGCAGATTCGCGAAAACGCGACCCCGCGTCACGTCCCACGCCACGTGCTGGCGCTGAGCGACATTCCGCGCACCATCAGCGGCAAGAAGGTCGAGTTGGCGGTGCTCAACATTCTGCAGGGCAAGCCCGTAAAGAACCGCGACGCCCTGGCCAATCCCGAAGTGCTCGACGAGGTGGCGCGGGTCGCCGCCGCTCTCGCCTGAGCGCGGTTCGGCCGCCCACCACCGATCCCGCGCACCTGAGCAGCTCCCAGCCGGCCATGGCCAAAGATTCCATTCGCATACGGGGCGCGCGCCAGAACAACCTCAAGGGCCTCGACCTCGACCTGCCGCTGAACGAGCTGATCGTGGTCACCGGCGTCAGCGGCTCGGGCAAGTCCTCGCTGGCCTTCGACACGGTCTACGCCGAAGGCCAGCGCCGCTACGTCGAGACCTTCTCCCCCTACGCGCGCCAGTTCCTTGATCGCATGGACCGCCCCCGCACCGAGCGCGTCGAGGGCATCCCGCCGGCCATCGCCATCGACCAGACCAACCCGGTGCGCACCTCGCGCTCCACGGTCGGCACCATGACCGAGCTCAACGATCATCTGAAGCTGCTGTTCGCGCGCGCCGCGCGCCTCCACTGCGACGGCTGCGGGCGCGAGGTGCGGCGCGACTCGGCCGCCGGCGTGACCGCGCGACTGCTCGCCGATCCGGCGCTGGCCGGCCGGCGCGCGCTGGTGACCTTTCCGGTCGCGGTTCCAGAGCGCTTCAGCGCCGAGGAGATCAAGACACTGCTGGCCGCACAGGGATACACCCGCCTGCACAGCGAGTCGAAGCAGGCGATCGAGGTCATCCAGGATCGGCTCGCGCTCGCCCCGCAGCGCCGCGACCGCCTGGCCGAGGCCCTGGAGGCGGCATTTCACCACGGCCGCGGCCGGGTGAACGTCCACCTGCCGGAAAACCCGCCCGGGGAGGCCACGGTGCAGCGCTTCTCCACCGAGCTGCACTGCCCGGACTGCGACCGCCACTTCGCCGATCCCAGCCCCAGCCGCTTCTCCTTCAACTCGCCGCTCGGGGCCTGCGCGACCTGCCGCGGCTTTGGCCGCACCATCGACATCGACTACGGGCTGGTGGTGCCGGATCCCGCCCTCAGCCTGGCGGAGGGCGCGGTCAAGCCCTGGCAGAGCGACAGTTACAGCGAGTGCCAGCAGGATCTGCTGCGCTTCGCGCGCCAGCGAGGCATCCCGGTCGAGCGGCCGTGGGCAAAGCTCAGCGCGGACCAGCGCCGCTGGGTCATCGACGGCGAGGGCCCCTGGGACGAGGGGGTCTGGTACGGGGCGCGCCGCTTCTTCGCCTGGCTGGAGACCAAGAGCTACCGCATGCACATCCGGGTGCTGCTCTCGCGCTACCGCGCCTACAATCCCTGCCCCGAGTGCCAGGGCGCGCGGCTGAAACCCGAGGCGCTGAACTGGCGCCTGGGTGATGCGGGCTCGGGTTCCGGGTCGGCCCGGGCCCGGCGCTCGAGCGGGCGCGCGGGCGCAGCGGGCAAGGCGGTGCCGCGGGCTGCGCCCCCCGGCCTGAACCTGCACCAGGTGCAACTGCTGCCGCTGGAGCGTTGCCGTGAGTTCTTCGCCGGCCTCGCGCTGCCCGCACCGCTCGACGAGGCCACCGAGTTGCTGCTGGCCGAGATTCGCGGCCGGCTGCGCTACCTGTGCGAGGTCGGGCTGGGCTACCTGACGCTGGATCGCCAGTCGCGCACCCTCTCCGGCGGCGAGGTGCAGCGCATCAACCTGACCACCGCGCTCGGGACCTCGCTGGTCAACGCCCTGTTCGTGCTCGACGAGCCCAGCATCGGGCTGCACCCGCGCGACATCGAGCGCGTGGTCGGCGTACTGCAGCGGCTGCGCGATGCCGGCAACTCGCTGCTGGTGGTCGAGCACGACCCGCAGCTGATACGCGCCGCCGACCGGGTGCTCGATCTCGGCCCCGGCCCCGGGGCCGCCGGCGGCGAGGTGGTCTTCTTCGGCACCCCGACCCAGCTCCTGCGCAGCCGCGCCTCGCTGACCGCCCAGTACCTGCGCGGCGAGCGTGTGGTCGACCCGCGGCGCAACGGAAGCGACCCGCAAGCGGCTGCCGGGACCGGGACGCGCGCCGGAAGACCCAAGTTCCTGCAGGTGCGCGGCGCGAGCGCCCACAACCTCAAGGGCATCGACGTGCGCGTGCCCCTCAACCGCCTGGTGTGCCTCTCCGGCGTGAGCGGATCGGGCAAGTCGACGCTGCTTAACGACGTGCTCTACCTCGGGCTGCGCAAGCTCCAGGGCAAGCCGCTCGAGGCCCCGGGGCCGCACCGCCGCATCCTGGGGCAGCAGCACATCGGCGAGGTGGTCATGGTCGACCAGTCCCCCATCGGCAAGACGACCCGCTCCAACCCGGCCAGCTACGTCGGCGCGCTCGGCGCCATCCGCAAGCTCTTCGCCGAAGAGCCCCTGGCGCGAGAGCGCGGCTACGGCGCGGGCACCTTCAGCTTCAACTCCGGCGACGGCCGTTGCCCGACCTGCTCCGGCAACGGCTTCGAGCACGTGGAGATGCAGTTCCTCTCCGACGTCTACCTGCGCTGCCCGGATTGCGACGGCCGCCGCTTCCGAGCCGAGGTGCTGGAGGTGCGCCTGAGCGGAAGGCCCGCGCTCGGCATCGCCGAGGTGCTGGAGCTGACCGTGGGCGAGGCCCTGGACTACTTCGCCGACCGGCCCGAGGTGATCCGCGGCCTGGAGCCGCTCGCAGCCGTCGGCCTCGACTACCTGCGCCTGGGCCAGCCCGTGCCCACGCTATCCGGCGGCGAGGCCCAGCGCCTCAAGCTTGCCGGGCACCTCGCCAAGGCGCCGTCGGCGCGCGGGCGCCCGACGCTGTTCCTGTTCGACGAGCCCACCACGGGCCTGCACTTTCACGATATCGCGCGACTGCTGGGCGCTTTCGAGCGCCTGCTGGAAAGCGGTCACTCGGTGCTGGTGATCGAGCACAACCTCGAGGTGCTGCAAGCGGCTGACTGGGTGATCGATCTGGGACCGGAGGGCGGGGACGCGGGCGGCGAGATCGTCTGCGCGGGAACGCCGCCGGAAGTGGCGGAACACCCTGCCAGCCACACGGGGCGCGCGCTGAGGCGCTATCGAGGCAGCGACGAGTGGCGAGTGGCGAGTAACAGGAAGAAAAAGAAAGACGCACGTCTCGCCAATCGCAACTCGAAGCTCCCCGCCGCCATCACCATCCACAAAGCCCGCGAACACAACCTGCGCAACATCGACATCGAGATCCCGCGCAACCGCTTCACGGTGATCACCGGGGTGAGCGGCAGCGGCAAGAGCACCGTGGCCTTCGACATCCTGTTCGCGGAGGGCCAGCGCCGCTACCTGGAGTCGCTGAACGCCTACGCACGCCAGTTCGCGCAGCCGGCGGCGCGCCCCGACGTCGACGCCGTGTACGGCATCCCGCCCACCGTGGCGATCGAGCAGCGGATGAGCCGCGGCGGGCGCAAGAGCACGGTGGCGACGCTGACCGAGATTCACCACTACCTGCGGCTGCTGTTCACCAAGCTCGGCACCCAGCACTGCCCCGAGTGCGACATCGCGATCGAGCCGCAGAGCGCCGAGCGCATCGTGGCGCGCCTGCTGCGCGAGCAGCGCGGGCAGGAGATCGAGGTGCTCGCCCCGCTGGTGGTGGCGCGCAAGGGCTATTACACGGACCTTGCCCAGTGGGCGGCCGCCCGCGGCCATGCCCAGCTGCGGGTCGACGGCCGCTACCTGCCGACTGCCGAGTGGCCGCGGCTCGAGCGCTATCGCGAGCACGACATCGACCTGCCGGTCGGATCCGCCAGGATCGCGGCTGGCGCCGAGGGTGCGCTGCGCGCGCTCATCGAGGAGGCGCTCGCGCTGGGCAAGGGCATGGTGCGGGTCGCCTCGCGCGGCAAGGCCCGCGGTTCGCAACCGCGCGGGCAAGCGGCCGAGGCGCTGTTCTCCGCCCGCCGCGCCTGCCCCGGCTGCGGTCGCAGCTTCCCCGAGCCCGACCCGCGCCTGTTCTCCTACAACAGCAAGCACGGCTGGTGCGAGCGCTGCTACGGCACGGGGCTGGAACTCAAGGGCTTCGACGAGGAGCAGACCGGGGAGGAGATCTGGTGGAACGCCTGGTGGGAGGGCGGCGAGCGGCAGTGCCCATCCTGCGACGGCCAGCGGCTGCGACCTGAGGCGCTGGCGGTGCGCTATCGCGGACGCTCGATCGCGGCGCTCAGCGCACTCTCGGTCGACAAGGCCACGGACTGGGTGGCGCGGCTGCGGCCGCGCGGGCGCGAGGCCGAGCTCGCCCGCGACCTGCTCGCCGAGCTGCAGAGCCGGCTGCGCTTTCTCGCCGCCGTGGGTCTCGGCTACCTCACCCTGGACCGGGCCGCCCCCACGCTCTCGGGCGGCGAGGCGCAGCGCATACGACTAGCGGCCCAGCTCGGCTCCAACCTGCGCGGCGTGTGCTACATCCTGGACGAGCCGACCATCGGCCTGCACCCGCGCGACAATGCCCTGCTGCTCGATACCCTCAAGCGTCTGCAACGCAAGGGCAACACCGTGGTGGTGGTGGAGCACGACGAGGAGACCATCCGCAACGCGGCGCACCTGATCGACCTCGGCCCCGGCGCCGGCTGCGAGGGTGGTCGGGTCGTGGCGCGCGGCACGCCCCGACAGGTGATGCGCAGCCCGGATTCGCTCACCGGGCGCTTCCTGTCCCGCCCGCCCCCGCACCCCTACAGCGCGCGTCGCCCGACCCGCATCGCCCGCGGCAAGTCGGCGACCCGGTGCCTGGTGGTGGAAGGTGCGCGACTGAACAACCTGCGCAAGCTGCGCGTGCCCTTTCCTCTGCAACGGCTGGTGTGCGTGACCGGCGTCAGCGGGAGCGGCAAGAGCACCCTGGTGCGCCAGGTCCTGCGCGACAACCTGGCGCGCCTGCTCGCGGCGCGACGCAGGCGCACCGCCGTGGAGTTGCACGGCTGCCGCGAGCTGCGCGGCTGGGACGCGGTGGGGCGGGTTCTGGAGGTCGATCAGAGCCCGATCGGCAAGACCCCGCGCTCCTGCCCGGCGACCTACGTCGGCCTTTGGGACGGCGTCCGGCGGCTGTTCGCGCAGACGCCGGAGGCGCGCCTGCGCGGCTATACGGCGAGCCGCTTCTCCTTCAACGTCAAGGGCGGGCGCTGCGAGGAATGCGAGGGCCAGGGGCTGAAGAAGATCGAGATGAGCTTTCTGCCCGACGTCAAGGTGCCGTGCGAGTCCTGCGGCGGGGCCCGCTTCGATACCGAGACCCTGGCCGTGACCTACAAGGGCCGAAGCATCGGCCAAGTGCTGGCGATGAGCGTCGAGGAGGCCGCCGAGTTCTTCGCCGCCCACGCCGGCCTGCACGCGACGCTGAACCTGTTGCGCGATGTCGGCCTGGGCTACCTCACCCTCGGCCAGGCGAGCCCGACGCTGAGCGGCGGGGAGGCACAGCGCATCAAGCTGGTCACCGAGCTCGCCAAGGGCGCCGGCGCGGGGACCGATGCCGGCGTGCGGCGCGGCGCCGGCGCGCGCCCGACGCTCTACGTGCTCGACGAACCCACCATCGGCCTGCACATGGCCGACGTCGAGCGCCTGGTGCGGGTGCTGCACCGACTGGTCGAGGACGGTCACTCCGTGGTGGTGATCGAGCACAACCTGGACGTCATCGCCGAGGCCGACTGGGTCATCGACCTGGGACCCGAGGGCGGGGTGGGCGGTGGGCGCCTGGTCGCCTTCGGCGACCCGGAAACGCTGGCCCGCCACGGGCCCGGCTCCCACACCGGGGCCCACCTGCGCGCCTTCCTCGAGGAGCGCCGCGGCCCAACCGGCTGAGCAATAGAGGCGCAAATCCCCCTTCGCTCTCGATCCCGGGCGCGAGCGCCGGGGCCAGCTCCCTGCCCCGACCGCCTGGCGCGAAAGCGGGCAAGGCGGCCAAGGCTCGGTGAGCACGAAGAAGTCTTTTCTATGGCGCCATGGACGATTCCAATTGGCCGGGCGCCGCGCCGCGCGGCTATAACCGAGGCTGGAGGGGGGATTGCAAGCTGCACCGATCCCCGCGCACGGGACAAGCACCGATTACTGGAGGGGACAGCATGCTGGTACGCGAAATCATGAACACGCGAGTGAAGACCGCCGCCCCGGACACCTCGATCCGGGAGATCACCACCGCCATGTGCCTTAACCGCATCAGCGGCCTGCCGATCGTGGACGCCGAGGGCGCCATCGTCGGCATCGTGTCCGAGAAGGACGTGCTGCACCACATGTTTCCGGACGTTCAGGAATACGTCGAGAACGGCGTGCAGGACTTCGAGAGCATGGAGTCGCAGTACCGCAGCGTCATGGGGCTCACGGCCGCGGATCTCATGAGCCGCGAGGTGACCACCGTGGCGGCCGACATGCCGGTGCTGAAGGCCGCCGCGATGATGTGGCTGCGCAAGGTGCGCCGCATCCCCGTCTCCGAGGGCGGCCGCCTGGTCGGCATCGTCAGCATCGGCGACGTGCACCGCGCGATCTTCGCCAACAACCTGAACCGCGAGCAGCGTACGGCTCAGGCCGCCTAGGGAACCCTGCGGAATCCAAGAGGCGGGGCCCGAGCGGGCCCCGCTTCGCTTTCGACTCAGGCCGGCGCCGGGCGCTCGAGCATGTGGTACATCATGCGCCAGCCGGGGTCGAAGCTCAGGCTGCCGCAGGCGAGCAGCCGCTCGTCGTAGGCGCGGTTGGCGTCGGCGGCGATGCCGGTGCCGCACATCGCGAAGGGAATGGGATCGCGGGTGTGGGTCTTGAGGGCGACCGGGGTCGGGTGGTCCGGGCAGGCCAGCGCGCGGAACTCGCCCTGGGCCTCGAGGTAATCGAGCACGGGGCCGACGATCTTGGCGTCAAAGTCCTCGATCGCCTGGATCTTGTAGTCCAGCCTTCCCGCGTGGCCGGCCTCGTCCGGTGCCTCCACGTGCACGCACATCAGATCGTGGCGCTTGAGCCCGTCGATGCAGGCGGCGGCCTTGCCCGCGTAGTTGGTGTCGATCCAGCCGGTCGCGCCCTCGACCTCGATGCGTTCGAAGCCGATGTTCTGGGCGATGCCCTTCATCAGGTCCACCGCCGAGATCATGCCCCCGCTCTTGCCGAAGCGCTCGCGAAAGGTCTGGATTCTCGGGCGGCGGCCCTGGCCCCAGAGCCAGATGCTGGTCGCGGGCAGCTCGCCGCGCGCCACCCGGGCCCGGTTCACCGGATGATCGGCCAGCAGGGCCCAGGATTCGCGGGTCAGTCGGTTCAGCAGCTCCGCCCCCTCACCGCTCGGCAGATGCGGGGCGATTTCGCGATCGGAGATGTCGTGGGGCGGCGTGCAGTGGGTGGCGTCGGTGCCGCCGCGCCAGACCAACAGGTGCCGATAGCTCACACCCGGATGGAAGCGCAGCTCCTCGCCGCCGAGCGCGGCGTCAAGATCGCGGATCAGCTGGGCGGCCTCGGCGCTCGGGATGTGCCCGGCCGAGAAATCCCGCATCACGGCGGGCTCGCCCCCGAGCGTGACCAGGTTGCAGCGCAGGGCCACGTCCTCCGGGCCGAGCTCGACGCCCATCGCCGCCGCCTCCAGCGGGCTGCGCCCCGTGTAGCAGGAGGTGACGTCGTAGCCGAGCACACCGAGGTTGGCGACGTCGCTGCCCGGCGAGTAGCCCTCCGGAGTGATCCGGCACCAGCCGCCGATACCCGTGCGCACCATGCGATCGAGGTTGGGCGTGCGCGCGGCCATCAGCGGGGTCTTGCCGTCAAGCTCGGGCACGGGCTCGTCGCTCATGCCGTCGCCGACCAGTACCACGTATTTCATAGCAGGCAGTCTAGGGCGAGTGCTGGTTGGAAGGTGCGCATCGGCCGGCCGGGAGCCGGCCCCGGCAATGATAGCCCAGCGTCGCGGCGCCAGTAAGCGCCGCGCCCGTTCAGGCGCAGCGCGCGCGGGCGCAGAGATTGCGCAGGATGCCCGCCGTCGCCCCCCAGATGTGGTAATCCTCGTGGGGAATCTCGTAGAAGTGGCGCTCGCGGCCCTGGTGCAGGCGCGCCTGGCGGCGAAAGCTCTCCTCGCAGAGCACGCGCTCTAGCGGCAGCTCGAACACCTCGGCGACCTCGAAGGGGTCCGGGCGGAGCCGGAATCCCGGCGACACCAGGCCCACCACGGGCTCGATGTCGAATCCGGTGATGGTGCGGTAGCGGTCCAGGTAGCCGAGCACGTCGATGAAGCGCCGCTCGATCCCGGTCTCCTCCTCCGTCTCGCGCAGGGCGGTGTCGATGACGTCGCGGTCGCCGGCCTCCACGCGCCCGCCGGGAAAACTCACCTGGCCGGCGTGATCGGTCAGGTGCTCGGTACGCAGGGTGAGCAGGATGGTCATGCCCTCGGGCCGGTCGACCAGGGGCACCAGGACGGCCGCCGGCGTGTAGGCCACGCGCGCCGGCTCGGCGGGGTTGAGCTGATAATCGCTCTCGCCCGGGCGACGAGCCGCGTCGGGCAGGCCGTCCAGGCTGCGGAGCCAGCGGACGATCCGATCTCGCATGGGCTCGGGTGGCAAGAGGTCTGTGTTCAATCGTCGTGCCATTCTAGGTCACCCGACCGCCGCGAACCGATACCCCGTTGGCATTGCAGGCGCTCATGGGACTCGCTGGCGCAGGGTGAGCGATTCGCCGCGCTGCTCCAGGTCCAGATGCTTGAGAAAGCTCATGCCCAGCAGCACGTCTTCCCCGGCCATGCCCGGGTTGATGTGGGCGCGGACCGACTCGAGCGCGATGGCGCCCAGCTCGACCCGCTCGAGCTGCGTGCGGTAGGTGGTGATCGAGCCGTTGGCGGT
>JBFKOE010000051.1:0-10743 GCA_041629015.1 Gammaproteobacteria bacterium | reverse complement strand
GCATGCCGGAGAACGTCGAGTTCGTCCGCATCCCGGCCATCCTGCGCAACGACTGGGCGTTCGACGCGCGCGTCTACTACTCCGCCGAGCAGCTCGGCGTCCTGGAGACGATCCACCGTCCGCTGTTTGACGCCATTCACGCCGAGCGCCGGCCGCTCACCAGCGACAAGGCAATCGAGGATTTCTTCGCCGAGTACGGCGTCGATCGCGAGGACTTCCGCAAGACCTGGAGCTCGTTCGCCGTGGAGACGCGAGTGCGCCGCGCCCGGGTGATGACTCAGCGCTACGGTGTCACCGGCACGCCGTCGGTGGTCGTCAACGGCAGGTACCGCACCGACAGCGGCATGACCGGCAACTTCGGCAACCTGATCCGGGTCCTCGACGACCTGGTGGCCCAGGAATCCGCCCGGGCCGCGCGCTGATCCTCGCGGACGGCGGTTGAAGGCGGCGGGCGCCGACATCCACACGGCTCGGCAATGGCGGACACCCCCGGCGTAGCAAACGGCCAACGGCCTGGCGACCGGCGCATGCTGCGGCTGCTGAGCTACAACATCCAGACCGGGATCGCGGCGAACCGCTACCGCCACTACATCACCAAGAGCTGGAAGCACGTCCTCCCGTCCTCCCGCCGGGTCAAGAACCTCGACCGGATCGGGGAGCTGATCAGCGGCTACGACATCGTCGGCTTGCAGGAGGTGGACGGTGGCAGCCTGCGCAGCGGCTTCATCAACCAGGTGGAATACCTCGCCTGGCGCGGCGAGTTCCCCTACTGGCACAACCAGCTCAACCGCAATCTCGGCCGGCTGGCGCAGCACAGCAACGGCGTGCTCAGCCGCTACGCCCCGGAGCAGATCAGCGAGCACAAGCTTCCCGGCCTGATCCCGGGTCGCGGCGCGCTGATGGTCCGCTTCGGCACCGGGCCGGACGCGCTGATCGTCCTGATCTCCCACCTCGCGCTCAGCCCGCGGGCGCGCGAGCAGCAGATGAGCTACATCAGCCTGCTCGCCCGGCAACACCGCCACGTGGTGCTGATGGGGGACATGAACTGCAGGGCCGAGCCCCTGAACGGGCGGGACGCCTCGCCGCTGGCCGCGAGCGGTCTCACCGAGCCGGCGATGGGCCTCGCCACCTACCCCAGCTGGCGCCCGCAGCGCAGCATCGACCGCGTGCTGGTCAGCCCCACGCTGCGCGTGCGGCGCATCGAAACCGTGGAGTGCACCTACTCCGACCACCTGCCGGTCGCGATCGAGATCGATCTTCCCCCAGAAGTCGCGCTACCCGGCGTCTAGCGAGCGTGCGGCTTCGAGTCGAAGCCCGGCGCCTCACCGTTCACCGATGACCGACCCCCGCAGCCACGACGACAAGGAGCTCGAGGCCCTACGGCGCGAGGCGCTGGCGCGGGAGCAGGCCTGGGGCGAGCTGGAGGAGATCCTGCGCCGGGCGGTCACCCGGCTCGCGGTTCTGGCCAGCGAGGCGGCGCCGGAGATCGAGGACGCCCTGGACGAGCTGCGTGAGGCGGTCCGCGCCGGGGCCGACGCGCGGGACCTCGGCCAGCGGCTGGAGCGCATCGAGCGCGCGGCGCGTGGTGGCGGCGAGGGGTCGCGAGCGCATTCGACCGGCGCCTCCAGCACCGTCCTCAAGGAACTGCTCGGCGCGCTGCGCGCCCCGCCGGGGGACGACGCGCCACTCCTGGAGTTGCGGCGCTCCGCCGAGGACGTGACCGACGACGGCTCGCTCGCGCAGTTGCTCGAGCGCGTCACCACGGAGCTCAACCGCCTGCTTGAGCGCGCCGCGGCCGGCGACACCCTGGCCCGGCAGGCACTCAGCCACCTGCTCGAGCGCGTGCCACTCAGCGGCGAGTTGGCGGCGCGGGCCGAGACCCTGCGCGACCGGCTGGCGCAAGGCCATGAAGGCGAGGCGCTGCGGCCCGTGGTGCGGGCCATGGGCGAGCTGCTCGCCAGCGCGCAGCTCGAGGCGCGCGGTGAGCGCGAGGCGCTGGAGACCTTCCTGCGCCACATCGACGAGGAACTGCGTGGCCTGATGGCCGGAATCGAGGGCGCGGACCGGCTACGGCGCGAGTCGCTGGCGAGCGGGCGCTCGCTCGGCGAGGCGCTGCAGAACCAGTTCGGGCGCATGCGCGCCGAGCTGCGGGACGCCGACGGCCTGGACGGCTACCAGCAGGCGATCGACCGAAATCTCGAGGAGCTGCGCGAGTGCCTGGCCCGCCACCGCGACCAGGAGAACGAGCGCAGCGCGGCCGCCGAGTCCCAGATCCGCGAGCTCAGCGCCCGCGTCGCCACCCTGGAAAGCGAGGGCGGCAAGCTGCGCGAGCACCTGCACGACGCGCGCCGCCGCATGCACGTTGATTCCCTGACCGGGATCGCCAACCGGCTCGGCTACGAGGCGTTCTTCGAGCAGGAGTACGGGCGCTGGCACCGCTACCGGACCCCGCTTTCGCTGGTGCTGCTCGACATCGACCACTTCAAGCGCATCAACGACCGCTATGGGCATAAGGCCGGGGACAAGGTGCTGAAGGCGATCGCCTCGCGGCTGAGCAAGCACGTGCGCGAGCCGGACTGCCTCGCCCGCTACGGCGGCGAGGAGTTCATCCTGCTGATGCCGGAGACCGACCGCATGGCGGCCCGCAAGGTGGCGGAAAAACTGCGCCAGTCGGTAGAGTCCATGGGCTTCACCTACGAGGGCGAGCCGGTCCGAATCACCGTCTCGGCAGGGCTCACGGAGTTCGAGGGCGAGGACAGCGGCGAAAGCGCCTTCACCCGGGCCGACGCCGCCCTCTACCGGGCGAAGGACGCGGGCCGCAACCGCTGCGAATTCGGCTGAGGCATCGCACGAGCACGCAAGGGGTTATGGCGATAAACTAAGATTTATTCTTATGTATAGGGCTTAGCCTCCCGTTTTTATTAGTTTTTTATCTTGCCTCAGGGGTGATTTTCGGTCTATCGTCAGCATATCGGCTGCTTCACGGGGCGCCACCCCATGCGTGACACCACCGAAACACCACCCGCTGCCGGGCCGAAGCCGGTCCACCAGGCGAAGGAGGATCGGGCCCCGCGGCGCCCCGCCCCTGCCTCCTGGCTTCACCACCCCGAGTCGCATCCCCTCGACTATCGCCTGGCGCCACCGCCGCGACGCGCACACCGCGCCCGCGGTGGTCTGGGACTGCGCTTCTACGGATGGAAGGCGCCGCGGACCGGGGCCTGGCTGGAGATTCGGATTCCGGTCGGTGGCGAGGTCCACCGCTTCCGGGCGCGGGTACGCAAGATCGTGCCGCGCGGGGGCCGCTGCCGCATCGACGTCTGGATCGGTGGACCCGAAGACGCGTTTCGCGCACGCATGGCCGAGCAGCTCTGCCGCATCGACCTCTACCGCCAGCGGCTGTCCAATCGACGCGGCACCAGCGTGGGCGACGACGATGCCGCCCGGGCCTGGATCGAGAATTTCGCCGCCGCGTTTCCCGCCCTCTGCTGAGGGCGGCTCGCGGGCCCGCGAATAAGCGCTTTACCGCTGGCGGGCCCGGGCCGTTCCGCCACTTTCGCCGGGAGAGGCCGCCGCTGAACCTGCCAGGCCTCTCCCGCTGTGCACTCCAGTGTCAGTGGGTGCGCAGACGCAGTACCGGCCGCAGGGAGCGCGACGAACGCAGCTTGCGGAACAGCGCACCGAGCAGCTTCGCGAGGTAGCGGCTGCGCGCCTCCTGCGCCCGGCGCTCGATCTCCCAAATGCTGATGCCTTCGTCGTAGTAGTTGCGAATCTTCTCGTGGTACATCACTGCCCTCCAGACGACCCGGGATCGGGTCCGTTCAACAGTTACGGCGAGAGGGTAATTGACGATCGCGCAAATGATAATATCCGCGCCAGTCCAATCACTTGTTCCGCTCAATCACAGACGAAAACCCATGGATCGAATGATGGAAATGCAGGTCTTCGCCCAGGTGGTGGAGACAGGAAGCTTCTCGGCCGCCGGGCGGCGGCTGAGCCTGACCCCGTCCGCCGTCAGCAAGATGATCGGCAGGCTGGAGGATCGGCTCGGCGCGCGGCTGATTCAGCGCACCACGCGGCGCCTGAACCTGACCGAGGAGGGACGCGCCTACCATCAACGATGCGTGCGAATACTGGCCGACGTCGAGGACGCGGAGGCGGCGATCAGCGAGCTGCACGCGCGCCCGCGCGGCACCTTGCACCTGAACGGTTCGGTGGCGTTCACCAAGCACCAGATCGTGCCGCTGCTGCCGGAGTTCCTGCAGCGCTATCCCGAGTTGGCCATCGACCTCGAGCTCACCGACCGTTCGATCGACCTGATCCAGGAGGGCGTGGACGTAGCGGTGCGCCTGGCCGAGCCGACGGATCAAAGCCTGATCGTGCGCCGCATCGCGGTCAATCGGCGGGTCATCGTGGCCGCGCCTGGCTATCTCGAGCGCCACGGTACGCCGCTCACGCCCGAGGATCTGCTCGGTCACAACTGCCTGCGTTTCTCGACGCGCTCGCGCTTTAACGACTGGGAGTTCACCGACGAGAAGGGGACACGCACCCTGCACATCCGCGGCAACTTCGAGGTCAACGACGGCGACTCACTGCATCAGGCGGTGCTCGCTGGGATCGGCATCGCGCGCCTCGCGACTTACCTGGTGGGCCGCGACATCCAGGAAGGCCGGTTGATGCCCCTGCTGAACGACTACGTTCACGAGCAGGCTTCGATTTACGTCGTCTACCCGCATCGCCGGCACCTCTCGCCCAAGGTGCGCGCCTTCGTCGATTTCATGGTCGAGAAGTTCACCCCGATCCCGCCCTGGGAGCAGGCGGGCTGAGCCCGCGCTGGCGCAGGCCCGACGCTACTTCCAACCCTCACCGCCGTAGCGGCCGAGCAGCTGCGGTATCACGATCACGATCGCTAAGGCGACGAGAAAGCCCAACGTTACCAGCGTCCAGTCGCCCCAGCCGGAGAGATTGGCGAAGAAGGCCCTCAGGTTGTCGATGAATCCGACCTCGCCGCGCCGTGCAATCTGATAACCGGGCACGTCGCCGATCGTCTGCATGGTGAGCGCGATGTAGAGCAAGCTGCCGATTGCCGCCGCAAGCACGCCCACCCCGACGATCACCCGCTTGCTCACCGCCAAGGAGTCTTCCTGAGCACTGGCCTGCTCGCGGCCCGGCTGCGCGCGCGGGCGCTCAAAGCCGATGAACATCACCAACAGCGCCGGGATCACGAACAAGGTGAGCACCGTCGACAGCGCCAGACCACCGAGGATGACGCTGCCCAGCCCGCGGTAGATTTCGCTGCCCTGCCCGGTGGCGAGAACCAGGGGCATGAGACCGAACACGCTGGTGGTCATGCTCATGAAGATCGGGCGAATCCGGGTGCGGACTGAATCCGCCACCGCCTCGATGCCGACCATGTTGCCGTAGCGAACGTTGTTGAGCGCCTGGTGCACGATCAGGATCGCATTGTTGACGACCGTGCCGACCAGGATGATGAAGCCGAGCATCACCAGGATGTCGAAGGGCTGCGGCGTCAGCAAGCCGTTGACCAGCGCCAGGCCGATGAAGCCGCCGGCCGCGGCCAGGGGAATGGTGACCATGATGATCAGCGGGTAGAGGAAATTGCTGAACATGGCCGCCATAAGCAGATAGATGATCACGACGGCGAAGATGAAGTTCCACTGCAGAGCATCGCGCGTCTCGACTAGCTTGTCGGCGTTGCCGCCCACCCTCACCGAGACCTGATCCAGGCGTCCGCCCTGCCTGAGGCGCGGCACCAGGCGATTCTCGATCAACTCGATGGCGGCCTGCAGGGCCATGTCGTCCGGGGGCGTCACCTCGAGACGGATGTTGCGCTTGCGTTCCAGGCGGTCGATCTGGGTCATGCCCTGCGTGTAGACCAGTCTGGCGACGTCGCCGACGCGCAGTATCTGGCCGAACTTGTTGACGATAGCGCCGTCAAGCAGTTGCTCGGGGCTGTCGAAGTGCGACTCGTGGGCGCGCACCACTAGGTCCATCACCTTCTCGCCGTCGGGCTTGAACTCACCGACCTTGCGACCGTCCATCAGCACGTCGATGTAGGCGCCGAGCTCCTGCTCGGTGAAACCGTTGGCATAGACGCGGGACCGATCGGGCAGGATGTTGACCTCCGGGTAACTGATCTCCAGCGAGGGCACAGGGCGCACCCGGGCCTCGGGGATCGCCTGGCGGATGGCGCCGAACATCACGCGCGCCGACTCGACGATCGCGTCGTTGTCGGTGCCGGACACGTTGACGTCGACCGAGCGGCCCTTGCCGATGCCGCTCTCGAAGATCCCGCGCTGCAGGCTCACCCCGAACATGCCCGGAATGGAATTCATGACCCGGGTGAAGAGCGGGATCAGGCCGCGCGCCTCGGTCTCGTGCACGCTGGTGCCGCCGAACAGCGTGATGCGGTCCGAGGAGACGTAGAAGATGTTGCGGATCTGCGGCACACCGTCCTTGCGGTCCTGCTCGATGTAGGGCTTGAGCTCGGCGTAGATGTAGTCGCCGATCTCCTGGCGCTTGGCCTCCGAGAGCCCCGGCGGCGGCACCATGAGGTTGAGGATGAGGTTGCGATTTCCCTGGGGAAGATACTCGGCCTTGGGCAACAAAATGAGCGCGGTCATCACCGACACGAAGGTGAAGAGCACGAAAGTGTAGACGCGCGTGTAAGTGTTGCGCAGCGTGGCGCGCGAGGCCGCCATGATCAGGCGCACGAACCAGTTGCCATCGCCCGGCACCGAGGGGTCGAGATCGCGGCCCGAGATCGCGTAGAACTTGTTGGTGATCGCCGGGATCACCGAAACCGAGACGAACAGACTGACCAGGATCGAGAAGGTGATCGCAATCGCGATGTCGCGGAACAGCTGCCCCGCCTCCTCCTCGATGAAGATCACCGGCAGGAAGACCGCGACCGTGGTCAGGGTGGAGGCCAGCACCGCGCCCCAGACCTCCCTCGCGCCCTCGTAGGAGGCCGCGAACGGCGTCTTGCCCATCCGCCGGTGACGGTCGATGTTCTCCAGCACCACGATGGCGTTGTCCACCAGCATGCCCACCGCGAAGGAGATGCCGGCCAGGCTGACGACGTTGATGGTGCGGCCGAAGAGCTGCAGGAAGATGAAGGTGCTGACCACGGAGATGGGAATGGCGATGGCAACCGTGAGCGTGGAGCTGACGCTACGCAGGAACAGCCACAGCACGATGATGGCGAGCACGCCGCCGATGAGCAGGTTGACCTTGACGTTGGCGATCGCGTTCTCGATATAGGGTGCCTGGTCGTAGACCCAGTGGATGTAGAGGCCGTTGTCCTGCAGCAGCCCGGCATTCAGGCCGTCGACCGCGGCGCGCATCTCGCGCGTCAGCTCGAGCACGTTAGCGCCCGCCTCCTTGCGCACCCCGACCACGATCATCGGGTCGCCGTTGTGCATCACCGGTGCCGGGTTGGGCTGATAGCCGATGCGGGTGTCGGCCACGTCCTTGAGGTACACGCGCCGCAGGCCGTCGCTCTTCAGCAACAGCTCTCCCGCCTGCCCGACCTCCTGGAACTCGCTGACGGTGCGAATGCGGTAGTTACGCCGCTCGACCCCCATCACCCCGGCCGAGACATTGGCGTTGGCCGTCTGCAGGCGCTGCATCACCTCGCTCAGCGTCACCTCGCGCGCCGCCAGCTTCACGGGATCGACCACCACCTCGAGGCGCTGCTCGCTGCCGCCGAACACGAACAGCGAGCCCACGCCGGGCACGCGTTCCAGCGTGTGGCGGACCTCGTTCTCGAACAGCGTTCGATAGTTGCCGACCGGCTCGGGATTGTCGGCCAGCGTCTTGATGGTCATCCAGATCACCGGCGAGTTCTGCTCGCCGACCGCGTTGATCACCGGGCGCCTGGCGTTTTCCGGGTAGTCCTGGACCTCGTTGAGCTTGTTGGCGACCCGCGAGAGCGTGCTGTCGAGATCCGTGCCGACCTTGAAGGTGAGGTCCACGCTGCCATAGCTGTTGTAGCTCGAGCTCTCCAGGACGGTGAGGCCCGGCAGGCTCTTCAGCCGGTCTTCCTGCTTCTCGATGATCTCCTTCTCGATCTCGTAGGGCGAGGCGCCGAACCAGTCGGTGCGCACCGAGATGGTCGGCGCCTCGACGTCGGGCGTGAGCTGCACCGGCAGGCGCTCGAGTCCCACCAGGCCGAACAGCACCACCAGGATCACGACGGCGAAGGTCGAGACCGGGTGACGGATAGAAAGGGATATCAGATTCATGAGCGCTCGCCGATGACCTTGATCGCCTGGTCCGGCTTGAGCCGGTCGTTGCCGTCCACGACCACCGTCATGCCGGGCGTGATCTCCTCATCGGCCACGGCGATCCAGCTGCCCTGTCGGGTCACCACGTTGACCGGGAGCAGCTTGGCCTTGCCGTCCTCGACCGTGTAGACGAACTCGCGGCCCTTCTGGCGAACCAGGGCGTCGCGGGCGAAGGTGCGCAGCTTGCGCTTTTCGCTCGCCGGCATGCTCACCTGGCTGGATAGGTTCTGCACCATGCCCGGCTGGTAGGCGATCTTGATCTTGACGAAGACGTTCTTGGTGCGCACGTCGGCAACCGGCACCACCGAGTCGATGACGCCCTCGACGTGCCCATCGAGGGCGGGAACGTAGACCGGCACCGCCTCGCCCGGGCGCTGGTATTTCAGCAGCTCCTCGGACAGGGCGACCTTGACGAACACGTCCTCGGTGGAGGCGATGCGAAACACCGGGTTCTCCGGCGCCGTCCACTCACCGATCTCGCGGAAACGCTCGAGGATGACGCCGGCGAACGGGGCGCGGATCACGCTCTTGTCGAGACTGAGCTGCAGGCGGTCGATGCGCCCCGTGAGCATGTCGAGCTTCTTGCTGAGCGACTGGTGGGTATAGAGCGTCTCCTCGTAGGCGCGACGACTGGTCGCGTTGCTCTGCATCAGCGACTCGAGCCGCACCAGATTCTTGGCCGCCTTCTCCAGCTCGGCCTCGACCTCCTCGCGCTCGCTGTGGGTGATCTCGATGTCCTTGCGCGTGAAATCGGTGTTCAGAAACACCAGCTCCGCGCCCTTGGCCACCCGTGCACCCTCGCGTACTACGTGGCGCTCGATCAGGCCACGCACCTCGCTGGCGACGTTGGAGACGCGATCGAAGTCCACCGCGCCGACCAGCTCAAGCGACTGCGCCACCATCTGCTCGCCCACGCGCGCCACCACCACCTCGGCGGGCTTGGCCTCCTGGCCCGACGCGGCCATCGGCAACGTCAGCAGCAGGCCGACCACGCTCATCTTGATTCGCACCAGACTCTCCTCGCGACCTCGCTCCCGGCGGGCGCGGTCAGTCATCGTTGTCGAGATTGCCGCAGACGCGCTGCAGCAGGTCCACCAGCCGGGCCTGCTCGCTCGGCGACAGCCCCCGATAGGCCTGGCGACGCAACGCGCTGGCGATGTCCACCACCGGTTCCTGGATTGCCCGCCCCGGCGCCGTGAGCCGCACCCGGTAGGCCCGCCGGTCCTGGGGGTCCGGCGCGCGCTCGATCAGCCCCTTCTCCTGCAGCCGGTCCAGAATGCGGGTGACGTTGGGCTTGTCCTTGCACAGGCGCTCGGCCAGGGCGCGCTGGGGGAGGCCGTCGTCCTCCCACAGGCAGGCCAGCACCGCGAACTGCTCCGGGGTGAGGTCTACCGGGCGCAGGCGCGCGCCGAACTCCTGGCGCAGGCGCATGGCTGTGCGGTAGATCGCGGGGCCGGGGGAGGCGTCCAGGGAGAAGCCCATCAGCTAACTCTTGGGGGCAAAACAATTGTCGCAGCAACATAATGCCGCGCCGCCGCGGGAGTCAAGCTGCATTCCGGACGATCCATCAGGCCGATCGCGGTGCCGGCAGATCCTTGGGCCGCACCAGCCGGCGCAGGGTTCCGCAGCCCTCGCCGAGGGCGCGCCAGTCGTCGGGCAGCGCTACCTGCGCGAGCGCGGCCGTGGTCATGAGCTTGCCCTGGCGGGTGTAGGGCAGACGCTCGGCGCAGAGGTGCGCGAGCAGCCGGTCCAGGCCGGGATTGTGACCGAGCAGCAGCACCCGCGCGCGCCCGGCGGGACAGCCCGCCAGCAGGTCGAGCAAATCGCCGAGGCTGGCCTCGTAGATGCGCTCGTCGAAGCGCGCCGGGGCCAGCCGCGCACCCAGGCCGCGCTCCACCGCCGCCAGGGTCTCGCTGGCGCGCCGCGCCGGCGAGCACAGCACCTGGTCGGGCATCAAGCCCTCGGCGCCCAGCCAGGCGCCCAGCCGCGGCGCGTCCCGTCGCCCGCGCTCGGCCAGCGGCCGTTCGAAATCGCTGCCCGCCGCGGAGTCCCAGTCGGACTTGGCATGCCGCACGATCAGCAACTCGCGCCCCATCGCCTTGCACCTCGCCACCGAGCGCCGGCCACCGGACCGGCGTCCTCGCCGCAACTGTAGCGGGCCACGCCGGCGCCCGCCACGCGGGAGCGGGCCCGTGCTATTGAAACTCTGGCCATGGGATGTAAAGCTTCCCGCGCCGAGCGGCTGCCGGCGCGCACGGCAGCCCGCTCCACACCAGGGAGGCACGCACCGGCGTGGCACGAATGCCCAGCGAAGAGCCCCGCAAGCCCGCGCGGATGATGTGCCTGAGATTCGGGACCATCGCCGTCGACCTGGGGTTCATCCGCCCCCAGGACCTGATCGAGGCCCTGGAGATGCAGGTCACCGAGGACCTGGCGG
>JBFKOE010000050.1:0-10918 GCA_041629015.1 Gammaproteobacteria bacterium | reverse complement strand
CGACGTATATCGCGACAGCCAGCGGGTTGGCAGTTACACGACCCGCTTTGCGGAGAGCGGCGAAGAACTGTGGGTCGAGTCGGAGATGCGCATTCGAATGCGCTTCCTGCTGTTCTGGAACTATGAATACTCCTATGTCGGACGCGAGATCTGGCGCGGGGGCGAGCTCCACGCGCTCCAGACCGTCATCGACGACAACGGCGAGCGCAGCGAAATCGAGGCGCGCAGACTGGACGGTCGGCTGGTGGGCGCGGGTCCGGCGGGCGAGATCTCGGTTGCCCTGCCAATTCTGCCGACTCACCACTACAACCCGGCGGTTCGGGGGTCCGAGCGGGTGTTTAACACCCTGACCGGGCGCGAGAACCGCGTCCGGCTGCAAGCGGACGGGAGTGAGCTGCTGAATATCAACGGCAAGCCGATCGAGGCCACGCGCTACCGCTACCAAGGCGAGCTCAGCGATACCGAGGTGTGGTATGACCGGCAGGGGCGCTGGGTGAAGCTCCGTTTCCCGGGCAGCGACGGGGTGGCGATCGAGTTCGTGTGCCGCGCCTGCGGCCATGGCGGTGCCTCGTGAGCACCTGGCGCCGCGCGTGGATCACGGGCGCGAGCCGCGGTATCGGCAGGGCGCTGGCGCTGCGACTGGCGGCCGATGGGGTGCACGTGGCCGCGAGTGCGCGTGACCTGGCCGCTCTGGAGCAGCTCGCGTTCGATGCCCGCGGCCTCCCTGGCAGCATCAGCCCGCATCCGCTGGACGTCACCGACCGCGACGCCTGCGACCGGGTGGTGAACGAGATCGTGGCCACAGACGGTCTGCCGGACGTGGCCGTGCTGAACGCCGGCACCCACCGCGCGACGCCGGGGCGCGAGTTCCGCGCCGCCGATCTGCGCGAGCTGCTCGAGCTCAATGTGCTCGGCGTCGCCCACGGCCTGGAGAGCCTGCTCGGCCCGATGCTGGAGCGGGGGCGGGGTCAGATCGCGGTGGTCGCCTCGCTCGCCGGCTACCGTGGCTTGCCGACCGCCGCGGCCTATGGCGCGAGCAAGGCCGCGCTGATCAATCTCTGCGAGGCGCTGCGGCTCGACCTGCATGCAAGCGGCATCAAGCTCCAGATCATCAACCCCGGTTTCGTCAAGACTCCGCTCACCGATCGCAACCCTTTCCCCATGCCGTTCCTGATCGACGTCGAGGAGGCCGCGGAGGCCATCGTCAAGGGCCTGCGCGGCGGGCGATTCGAGATCCGCTTCCCGACCCGTTTCGCGCTGATCATGGGCCTGCTGCGCCACCTGCCCTACCGGCTCTACCTGCCGCTGGTGCGCAGGGCCACCGGTCATGGCTGATCCGGCGGCGGCGCGCCGCGAGCAGGTGCTCGCGGCCTACGTGGCGCTTTTCAACGCACCGCCCGGCACGCGCGAGCAGCTGCGTGGGATGGTGAGTGAGCAGGCGCGCTTCGTCGATCCGTTCAACGAGTTGGTTGGCCTCGACGCCATCCACGCGCTGCTGCGCGATTTCGCCGGGCGGGTGAGTTCGCCGCGCTTCGAGGTGCTGCACCGCGCCTGGGACGGTGACGTGTGCCTGCTGCGCTGGCGTATGCAGGGGCGGGTCGGGCTGATCGGCGACTGGCAGGTGCCGGGGGTGAGCGAGCTGCATTTCGACTCCAGCGACCGCATCTGCGCCCACATCGACCACTGGGACGCGGCGGGCCACCTCTACGAGCGTCTGCCGGTCGTTGGCGCCCTGTTCCGGTGGCTGCGCCGGCGAGTGGCCGCCGGGTGAGCGCTCGCTAGTCAGCGGCTCGGCAGACCGCAGCCCGAGCCAGACGATTTCCCGGCACGCGACTCGGCGCCTGGGACTCCTTCCCGCGGCTCCCCCTGGCCTGCGCCCGGAGCGCTGGCCTTCCCTGCGAGCCCTATTCACACCCCGGCGTTGCCGCGCGGTCGTTGGCGTTTCGCGCCGCGGGGATGACAGGACGGCACGGCAGGGCATATTGTTGCCGGTCTCGTCGAACCGATCGCGGAAGGTATTTACATGGCTGAGGGGTTTTCCGGCGTGCTGGCCTGGGCGGAGGGCCTCTACGCGGTGGTGGTGAGCTACGTCAGCAACCCGTGGTTCATCTATCAGGTGGCGTTGATCCTCGGGTCGTTCGCGCTGGCGTGGCTGGTGGCGAGGCGGCTGGAGCCGGCGCTGGAGGCCCGCGCGCGGCGCGTCACGGGCAATCCTGGCCTGCTCCGGGTCATCGCCGCGCTCCTTCGTCGGCTCGACTGGATCCTGTTCGTCGTCCTCCTGGTCGGTGTGCTCTCGGTGATGCAAAGCGTCACCTGGCCCAGCCGCAGCTATCTGGTCACCATCGCGCTGTCGCTGTCCGTCGCCTGGCTGGTGATCTCGGTTCTGTCGCGGGTGATCCGCAGTCGCGCGATCGGTCGCCTGGTCGCGTTCGCGGTGTGGGGCTACGTGGCGCTTGCCATTGTCGGCGTGACCGAGGACGTCGCCGAGTTTCTCGACGGACTGAGCTTCTCCGCTGGCGAGATGCGGGTATCGGCGCTGCTGGTGCTGCAGTCGGTCGTCTTCCTGGGAGCCACGCTGTGGATCGCGATATCGGCGGGCAACTTCCTCGACCAGCGGATACAGAGCTCGGACGAGCTCACGCCCTCGCTGCGGGTCCTGATCGGAAAGCTGCTGAAGATCCTGCTGATCGTGCTCGCGGCGGTGGTGGTGATGTCGGGGCTGGGCATCGATCTCAGCGCCTTCGCGATCTTCTCCGGCGCCGTGGGCGTCGGCGTCGGCTTCGGTCTGCAGAAGGTCGTCTCCAATTTCATCTCCGGGATCATCATCCTGCTGGATCGTTCTATCAAACCCGGCGACACCATCTCGCTGGGCGAGACCTTCGGCTGGATCCGCGAGCTGCGGGCGCGATTCGTGTCGGTGGTGACGCGCGACGGGCGCGAGTACCTGATTCCCAACGAGGACTTCATCACCCGCGAGGTCATCAACTGGTCGTTCTCCAACGAGCTGGTGCGGCTCGATGTCGAGTTCGGGGTCGCCTACGACTCCGATCCGCACGAGGTGAGCAGGCTCGCCATCGAGGCCACCGCGGCCGTCGAGCGCGTGGTGAGCGCGAAGCAGCCGGTGTGCTGGATGACCGGCTTTGGCGACTCCTCGCTGGACTTCGTCGTTCGCTTCTGGATCCAAGATCCGCAGAACGGTTTGACCAACATTCGCGGCAAGGTGCTGCTGGCGATGTGGGACACGTTCAAGGAGAACGGCATCGGCATACCGTTCCCGCATCGCGAGATCATCATGCGCACGCCGGTCAAGCTCGAGCACCAGACCGGCATGAGTCACGACTAGGGTCGCGCCGGGTCGCGGCGGCCGCGCGGCACGCTCAGCGTCGTCCGAGGAGCGATCCCAGCACCCCGCGCACGATCTGGCGCCCGAGCTGGCTGCCGATGGCGCGCGCGGCGCTCTTCATCATCGCCTCGGCCACGCCCTGGCGGCGGCGCCCCCCGCCGGAGCTGGCCGGCGGCTTTACCGGGGCGGCCTCGCGCGCCGCCTCGGCCTGCTGCTCGGCGCGTTGCTTGAGCAGCTCGTAGGCCGATTCGCGATCGAGGGCTTGGTCGTAGCGCCCGCGCAGGGGCGAGCGCCCGAACTGCTCGGCGCGCTCCTCGGCGCGGAGCGGCCCGATGCGCGAGCGCGGCGGCGCGATCAGCATGCGCTCCACCGGTGTCGGCGCGCCGCGCGCGTCCAGCGCCGAGACCAGCGCCTCGCCCACGCCGAGCTCGGTGATCACCTGCTCGGTGTCGAGCGCCGGGTTGGGGCGGAAGGTGCGCGCGACGGTGCGCACGGCCTTGTGATCCTTGGGGGTAAAGGCGCGCAGCGCATGCTGGATGCGCAGGCCGAGCTGCCCGAGGATCGCCTCGGGAACATCGAGCGGGCTCTGGGTGACGAAGTAGACGCCCACCCCCTTGGAGCGGATCAGGCGCACCACCTGCTCGATCTTGTCCACCAGCGCCTCCGGGGCGTCGTCGAACAGCAGGTGGGCCTCGTCGAAGAAGAGCGCCAGCTTTGGTCGGTCAGTGTCGCCGACCTCGGGCAGGTTCTCGAACAGCTCCGCCAGCAGCCACAGCAGGAAGGTCGCGTAGAGGCGCGGCGACTCGCGCGTCAGGCGCGCGGCATCGAGGATGCTGATCACCCCGTTGCCCGAGAAGTCCACGTTCATCAGATCCGCGAGCTGCACCGCGGGCTCGCCGAAGAAGTGCTCGGCGCCCTGTTCCTCGAGCACCAGCAGGCGACGCTGGATGGCACCTATGCTCGCCGCCGACAGGTTTCCGTATTCAGCGCGCAGCTCGCTCGCGTTCTCGCCCATCCAGGCGAGCAGGGCACGCAGGTCCTTGAGGTCCAGCAGCAGTAGGCCCTCGTCGTCGGCGATCTTGAACGCGGCGTAGAGCACGCCGGTCTGGGTGTCGTTAAGCTCCAGCAGGCTGGCGAGCAGCAGCGGGCCGAGCTCGGATACGGTGGCGCGGGCCGGGTGGCCGCGCTCGCCGAACAGGTCCCAGAACAGCACCGGGTTGGGTGCGAAGGCGTGATCGGCGAGCCCGATGCGCTCGATGCGCGCGCTGATCTTGGGATGCGCGCTGCCCGCCGTGGCGAGCCCGGAAAGGTCACCCTTGACGTCGGCGAGGAACACCGGCACACCCAGGCGCACGAAGCCCTCGGCCAGCGTCTGCAGCGTCACGGTCTTGCCGGTGCCGGTGGCGCCAGCGATCAATCCGTGGCGGTTGGTCATGCGCGCCGCGACGGTGAACGGCTGACCGTTGGCGCCGCCGATCAGCAGGCTGGTTTCGGTTGTCATGCGTTTCCCTTTGTCAGTGTTCCGAAATCGGGCGAGCGCGGCTCGCCCGCGAGTGCCCGCCCGCGACGTTCAATTGTCGCGCCGCTGCAACTGCACGCGCTGATACAGCCCCTCGATGTTCAGCGGCCGCCACGCCTCGTACTGTCCCCAGCCGCGGTACTCCTCAAAGGTCAGCTCCTGCTTGAGCTGCTCGACGCTCTTGCCGGCGCGCGCGCCGGCAAGCACCGCGTTGTAGAGCTTCTCAATGTACACGCGGTGATCGCGCGCATCTTCCCGCGTGCCGGTGGCCCCGTGGCCCGGTATCAGAATGTCGAAGTCCAGGTTCTCGACAAACTTGATGGCGTCGATGAAATCCGACCAATAGGAGTCGGGGAAGTCTTGGTAGGGCAGGCGCTTGACGTTGATGAAATCCACGGTGAAGGCCGCGCGCTCCTCCGGAAACAGCACCACGATCAGATTATCGGAGTGGCTCTTGCCCGGGTATAGCAGCTCGACCCGCTTGCCGCCGAGCTCTATGGTCATGCGCTCGCGAAACGTCACATTGGGCACCGCGGTCGGGCGCTTCTCGGCGACGATGACCTCCTTGGCGCGCTCGTGTGCCACCACGATGGCGGTGTCGGCCCACACCTCGCCGCCGGCGCTGTGGTCGCGATGATCGTGCGAGTAGATGACGTAGCGGATCTCCTTGCCGAAGCGCTTGCGGATTTCGTTTTCCAGCCAGCGCGCCGCCTCGGCGTCGATCGGGTCGGTGGCGATCACCCCCGGGGGGGTGACCAGGAACACGGAGAAGTGGAAGTTGTTCTGAAAGCGATAGAGATCGCCCTTGATCGGGATGATCTGCCGGTTGGCCGCCCCGGACTGGGCGTTTGCCGGCGCCGCGGCGACGATCGCCACCAGGCTTGCCAGCAGCAGGGAAAAAATCGAATGCTCTTCATGGCTGCGCTCCTCCCCATCGGGGGCCGGGTTGGGGTGAGGGTGGTACCCGCCGAGTATAGACGGCCGTTTCGCGCCGCGACCCCGAGGGAACCGCGGGTCGGCGTTTGGTGCACAATGGCCGCATGCTGATCGACGATTTCAGTAGCGGAGACCTGTGCTCTGCTCTGGGCACGCGCTGGCGGGCGGTCACCGACGGCGTCATGGGCGGGATCTCCGAGGCGACGCTGACGACAGAGCGCTTCGGGTCGGCCTCGTGCCTGCGCCTGCGCGGCGCCGTTCGCCTGGAGAACAACGGCGGCTTCGTGCAGGCGGCGCTCGATCTCGCCCCCGGCGGCGGCGAGCTGGACGCCTCCCGGTTCCGGGGCGTGCGCCTGGTCGCGCGCGGCAACGGCGAGCGCTATTCGGTGCACCTGCGCAGCGCCGACTGCACGCGGCCCTGGCAGTCCTACCGCGCGCATTTCACGGCCGGCGCGGAGCCGCGCGGCGTGGATCTCGCCTTCGCGGAGTTCGAGGCCCACCGGCTGGAGGCGGCGCTCGACCTCGCGCGGCTGCGGCGGATCGGGCTGGTGGCCATCGGCCGCGCCTTCAGCGCCGACCTCGCGGTCTGCCGGCTGGAACTCTATCGTTAGCCGGTTTCAGATCCGCGCGGGTGGGCGCGGCTTCAGTGGAACTCGGGGTGGATGTCGCCGAAGGAGGTCTGGCGCGGGAAGTCGAAGAACAGCCGGTAGCCCCGCGGGTAGACGGCGCTGTGGAACAACACCGCGCGATGGCGCGCGTCCTCGCGCAACCAGGCCGCGACCGCATCGTGCTCCACGGCCGAGGTGACGCGAATGCCGATCAACCTGGCCTTGCGCTCGCGCGCTCGCGCCACGACCACGTCCGCCCGCCCGTACTCGGTGATCTCCACGGGCTGCACGTCGAGCGGCGCGCCGGAGTAGGCCGCCAGCGTCTTGAAGTAACGAAACGGGGTGTCGTAGTACTGCAGCGGGTACTTCGCCGCCGAGTAGGAGACGACGATCGGCTCGTCAACCGCGAAGGTGATCGGTTGCGCGCCGATCACCGCGCCGTCGCCGTCCTTCTTGACCGGCGCCGAGCCGATGACCGTGCCCTTGGTCCGCGTGCCGATCAGCATGTCGATGTGCCGATCCGTCGGCACATAGACGTTCACGCCGCGCTCGGCGAGGTAGTAAGCCGCGTCCATCTTGCCCGGGTGATCGCCGCAGCCGATCGCGAGGTCGGCGTCAAGCGCGTCCCAGGCGATGGCGCTGATGCCGTGGGTGTCGTTGATCACCGCGGTCTTGTCGTCCACCAGCAGGGTGCTGGGGAAGTTGAGCACCTTGTCCTCCGAAATCTGGAACCGGTAGGTGCCTTCGGCGTCGGGGGCGTACCAGTCCCAGCCGAAGCGCTTTACCAGCGTGCCGGAAACCGGGATGACCTCGGATCCGGTCAGCCCGACGAGCTCAGTGACCTTCTTGCCCTCATGGGACTTGCCGAGGCGCTCGAGCGAGAGTTCCCAGGGGGCGCTGGCGATGTTGACCGCCTGCAGCCAGTCGCGCGTCACCCTGTCGACTTGGACCTTGATGCGGGAGTTGCGCTTTACGCGGATCGCCGAGCGCCCGATCGTGATCCGGGTGAACTCGCGCGTGCGCGGCGCGAACTTGCGCATCTCGACCGGCTCGACGCGCAGGCCCTCGAGCGCGCCTTCCCGGTAGCGCCCTTCGAGGATCATGTCCGCGTAGTTCAGGCCGATCTCGGACAGCCGCCGCTCGGCCGCGCTGATCGCACGGTGGCGATTGAGCGCGAAGAGCGCGCGGGCATTGACCACGTGAGCTGGATCCTGCTTCACCAGCCCGAGCTTGAGGTTCGCCAGCGCCAGGCCGTAGGCGTCCGCGCCGCGCGAGCGCACGATGGTGTCGTCGTACCAGCGGTAGAACTCCCCCAGCTCGTAGCCCTCGGCGTGGATGGAGGCGGTGAACTCGAAGTCCGCGGGCAGCTGCACCGGCCCGGTCTCGGGCTTGGAGGACGCCGCCGTGGCGAAGGCGAGCAGCATGGCCCCGAGCGCTTGCGGCAGGCGACGTCGGTGCGGGTGTGGTTTGCTCGGCTTCATCTCGGCGCTAGGGCTCATACGGTCGCCCACAGGCTGGTGGCGCAACTCCAAGCCTGGCCGCCCCGGCTGGCGCGGCTAGGGTTTCGCCGCGGCGCGCTCGCGCTCGGCCAGGTAGGAGCGCGCCGGGCGCGCCCCGATGCCGAAGCGCAGCGACAGCGTCACCGAGGTGTAGCGCCAGTCCGAGCTTGGGCTGACCGCGGTCGCCGAGATGTCGGAGTCCTCGTGCTCGATCTCCAGATCGAGGTTCATGCCCGGCTTCAGCGCCCAGGAGAGCAGGGTCCAGAGCCGGAAGGTGCCGCTCTCGTCGCTCAGCGGCTGGCCGAAGCGCCCGACCCGCTGCAGGCCGGCTCCGGCGTCCACGGCTATCGAGAACGGCCACAGGTCCCAGTACTCGAAGTAGGTGCCGACCTCGATCGCCTCCACGCGCCGCGGCGCGAAGTAGCCGGCGCTGGTGGGATTGTCGTACTCGAGCTGGCTCAGGGTGGTGTGGAACTCCACCGCCGGCTTCCAGCGGTAGACCAGGGCGAGCTGGCTGCCGGAGCGCTCGTTGACGTCGAGGGCGGACTCGAGATCGGCACGGTGGCCGTGCAGGCGCAGACGGTAGGGGCCGCTGAGCGGAAATTCGACGGTCAGCTTTTGCTCGTCGAGCTCGACCGGCTGTGCGATCAGGCCCGGCGTGGCGGCGAGCGGGTAGCGCGAGACTCGCAACTCGGCCTGCGGTCCGGCGGCCGGGCTGCGCCAGCGCGCACGAAGGCGCACCAGCGTGTGCTCGGTGGTATCGGCGGCGAGTGCGCCCGCGTCGAGGCGCGCGATGCCGCCGAGGGCATCGATGTCGATGGTGCGCCGGGGTTGCCAGCGGGCGGTCAGCGCGAGCTCGTCGGCGGTCGCGCTGGCGAAGGGGCTCTCGACGTCGGCGCGCTCCAGGTGCAGACCCCAGCGGGCGCGCTTGCCGAGCTGCCAGTCCGCGCGCAGACCCCAGCGGTTCTCCTCGTTGTCGTCCGAGTCGGTGCTGCGCCCGTAGAAGGGCTTCAGCGCCGGCGCGGTCCAGGCCAGGGCGTCCGCGAGCAACTGCAGGGTGCGGGCGTCGTCCTTGAGCGCGAGCGACTCGGCGTAGGCGTCGGCGGCCTCGACGTAACGGCCCGCCCGGTGGCGCACGCGCGCCAGCTCGAACCAGGCGGTGGCGCTTCCCGGCTGACGCAGCGTCCAGAGCTCGTAGAGCGCGATCAGCTCGTCGGTGCGCTCGTGCTCGCCGAGAATCCTGCCCGCGCCGGTGTAGACGTCGGCGATCTGCGGGGCGATCTCGCGCGCGCGCACGTACTCCGCCAACGCGGCGTCCACGTCGCCGGCGCGGGCCAGCGCATCGCCCAGGGTGATGAAGCCCCAGGGATCGGTTGGCTCCAGCTCCGTGTAGCGGCGAAAGCGCTCGATCGCCTCCGCCGAGCCCTTGGGAGCGAGCAGCCCGACCTGGAACACGGCGCGGGAGTTGCCCGGGTCACGCTCCAGGACCTGCAGGTAGAGCGTGCGGGCACGGTCGCGCGCGCCGGCCTCGTAGGCGCTGTCGGCCTGCTTGAGCAGCGTGGCCGCGTTCTGCGCGGCGGCCGGCTGCGACGGGCCTAGCGCCAGTGTCGCGGCAAGGCAAAACAGCGCCGCGAGCCGGCCCCGAAAGGTGGCCCGCGGGGGGCGAGCGGCCGGACTCACTGCAGCTTGGGCCGGGTGGCGGTGAGGCGCAGGATCTGCACCGCGGTCAGCACCGCGACCAGGATCCCGGTCGTGCCGAGAATGATAGGCACGCGCAGCGAGAGCCGCGCGCCGGTCGAACTCGCCGCGGCCGCCGCCTCGGCGTCGCCGGCGGCAACGCTGGCGGGAAAGCTCGCGTCGATCGCCCAGAACAGGCTGGTCATGGCGACAATGATTCCGACGGCGATGGCGAACTGGCGCGCGATCAGCGCCCAGCGCCCGGGCACGGCGTCGCCGCCCCGCCCGCGCAGGGCCTCGCGCAGCGGCATCCACACCGCGCTCAGGATATAGAACAGGCCACCGATTCCGGTGCCGGGCAGTCCAGGGGTCATGGTTTCAGTGTCCTTTCTCGTACACGAGCGCGGGGCGGCGCAGGAACCACTCCGACCACACCGCCTCGAGGAAGTAATATCCGTTCACCAGCCGCAGCACGAAGAAGGCGGGCACGCTGAACAGCATGCGCCAGACCTCGCGCCGCGGCACCGCGCCGGCGAGCAGGGGGACCAGCAGCGCCGGGGCGTCGATGAAGTAGGCGAGCAGGAGCCAGGGGTTCTGCAGGGTGACTATCAGGATCGGCAGCACGAACAGGAACACGAACGAGGCGATCACTGCGTCCCACAGCGCCACCGCCACCGCCGAGCGCAGGAAGGAGACGTCGAGCAGGCCGCGCCAGTGCAGCGCCACGTTCTGCACGAAGCCGTGGCTCCAGCGGTGCAGCTGCTTGCTCATGAAGCGGAAGTTGTGCGGCTCGATCGGATAGCAGACCGCCTCGGGCTCGAAGCGCACCCCGATGCCCGCGCGGTGGAACGACCAGGTGAGGTCCATGTCCTCGGCCAGCGTGCGTCCCGGCCAGCCGCCGTGGGCGCGCATCATGCGGGTGCGGTACATGGAGAAGCAGCCCGAGGAGATCAGCGGGCGCTGGTAGTAGTCCTGGATCTGCTTGTAGAAGGTGAAAGCGAACAGGTACTCGATGTAGCGGCCCCGCTCCCAGATCGACTTCACCCGGCGCGGCAGCACGAAGCCGCAGGCGGCGCCGACCTTGGGGTCGTCGAGCGCGCGCATGAGCTTCTCGATGGCATTCGGCGCCAGCGTGGTGTCGGCGTCGACGGCCATCACGAATTCGGTGTCGACCCTGGGCAGGGCGAAATTCTGCGCGCCGGCCTTGGAGCCGGTGTTCTGGGGCGGGCGCAGCACGGTCACGCCGGCGCGGTGGCCGACCTCGCCGGTGCCGTCGCTCGAGCAGTCGTCGACCAGGATGATCTCGTCGGGCGGACGAGTCTGGGTCTGCAGGCTG
>JBFKOE010000049.1:0-11141 GCA_041629015.1 Gammaproteobacteria bacterium | reverse complement strand
TAACCGGGGTCGCCGGACGCGAGAAAGGACTCGTACTCGATCTCGCCGAGGCGCTCGCCACCGGCACCGAGCGGATCGTCGACGTCGATCACCAGGATCTCGCGCCCCAGGCGCGCGAGCGCGGCGGCGATCACCGGCGAGAACTCGCAGTCGGTGATCAGCGCACGCGCCTCGCCGTGCTCGAGGATGAAGGCGATCGCGCCGGCGTCGAGGCGGTAATTGAGCGCGTTGATCACGGCCCCGGCCATCGGGATCCCGTAGTGGGCCTCGAGCATCGCGGGGGTGTTGGGCGACATGATCGCGACCGTGTCGCCGAGCCCGATACCTCTCGCGGCAAGGGCGCTCGCGAGCCGTCGGCAACGCGCCTGGAACTCCCGGTAGGTGTAGCGGCGCTCGCCGTGGATCACCGCCACCTTGTCGGCATAGGTCACGCCCGCCCAGCGCAGGAAACTCAGCGGCGACATGGGCCGGTAGTTGGCCGCCTGACGCTCCAGGTCGCGCTCGAAGATCCCGCGCGCCTTGCCGTCACCCTTCATCAGCGCAGCCCTCCCCCGCACGGCGCCCCGCCCGCCCGCAGCGCGGGGCTCGCCCCCTTGTAGCACACTTTGGCCCTCGCCCCCGGCACGCGAGCCCGCCGCCGATGCCGCCGGGCGGCGCCCTTTCCGATGCGGGGTCAGTGCTTTAAGCTAGCGCGCGTTCTCTCCCGACGCCGACTCATGCCGCAACTCCTGCTCGTTCGCCACGCCCAGGCCTCCTTCGGTTCGCCGGACTACGACGCCTTGAGCGCGCTGGGCAAGGAGCAGGCCATCTGGCTGGGCCGGTATTTCGCCGAGCGCGGGCTGCGCTTCGATCGCGTCGTCACCGGCACGCTGCGCCGCCATGCGCAGACCCTCGAGGCCATCGGGCGCGGCTGCGGCGAGCTGCCGCCCCCGGAGACGCACCCCGGGCTGGACGAGTACGACTTCGCGGCCCTGCAGCAGGCTTACACGAGCGCCGGCGGCGCGGCGGCAGCGGCCGTGGCCACCGACCAGCGGGCCTTCTACCGCCTGCTCCGGGAGGCGCTGCACGCCTGGGCCGAGGGCCGCCTGGACGCCCCGCTGCCCGAGAGCTGGGCGCAGTTCCGAGCCCGCGTGCGCGCTGCCCTGGGCCACCTGCGCGCCGGCGCGCGCCGCGGCGAGCGGCGCCTGGTGATCAGCTCCGGGGGCCCCATCGCCATGCTGCTGGGCCACGTGCTCGAGCTCTCACCCGCACACACCATCGGCCTGAACATGCAGCTGCGCAACTGCTCGCTGACCCAGGTCTACTTCAACGGCGAGCGCGCCTCGCTCGCCGGCTTCAACGGCGTACCGCACCTCGATCGCCCCGACCGTCTGTACGCGCTCACCTATGGCTGAGAACCTGCCGGGCACCGACCCGCACCCGATCGACGAGGGGCGCCTGGCCGCCTACCTGGAATCCGCGCTGCCCGGCTTTCGCGGCCCGCTGCGCGCCGAGAAGTTCAGCGGCGGCCAATCCAATCCGACCTACCGCCTGCGCGCGGCCAGCGGCGACTACGTGCTGCGCCGCAAGCCGCCGGGCACGCTGCTGAAATCGGCGCATGCCGTGGACCGCGAGTTCCGCGTCATGGGCGCACTGCACGGAACCTCCGTTCCGGTCGCCCAGCCCTACCACCTGTGCACCGACGATGCGGTCGTCGGCAGCATGTTCTACCTGATGGAATACGTACCGGGCCGGGTGTTCTGGGACCCGGCGCTGCCCGGAATCGAGCCGCGCGAGCGGGCGGCGATCTACGACGCCATGAACGCGGTGCTCGCCGCGTTGCACGGCATCGAGGTCGAGGCCGCCGGGCTCGGCGATTACGGCCGACCGGGGAGCTATTTCGAGCGCCAGTTCGCGCGCTGGTCGAAGCAGTATCAGGCCTCGCGCACCGATCCCATCGCCGCCATGGACACCCTCGGCAGCTGGCTCGCCGCGCACCTGCCGCCCGACGACGGCCGCGTCAGCCTGGTGCACGGCGACTTTCGCCTCGACAACCTGATCTTTCATTCGAGCGAGCCGCGGGTGCTGGCGGTGGTGGACTGGGAGCTCTCCACCCTCGGGCACCCGCTCGCCGACCTCGGCTACCAGTGCATGCAGTGGCGCATGCCTCACGACGGCGCCCTGCGCGGACTCGCCGGCGTCGACCGCGCGGCCCTCGGCATTCCGGGCGAGGCCGAGTACGTGGCCGCCTACTGCCGGCGCACCGGGCTGGCGGGCATCGAGGACTGGTCCTTTTACCTCGCCTTCAGCTGCTTTCGCTTCGCCGCGATCCTGCAGGGCGTGCTCAAGCGCGCGCTCGACGGCAACGCCTCCAGCCCCCGGGCACTGGAGGTCGGGCGCATGGCGCGCTCGCTGGCCGAGCTGGCGCTGGATATCATCGAACACGAGGGCTGACGCCGGGAGGACACGCATGGAGTTCGCCTACACATCGAAGGTGGAAGACCTGCGCCGGCGGGTGAGCGCGTTCATGGACGAGCACGTCGTCCCGCGCATCGGCGCCTGGAACGAGGAGGTCGCCGCGGGCCGCTTTCCGCCGTCGTTCATGGACGACCTCAAGGCGCTGGCCCGATCCGAAGGGCTGTGGAACCTGTTCCTGCCGGCGCTGCGCGCGGACGAGCCGGGCACGCGGCTGACGAACCTGGAGTACGCGCCGCTCGCCGAAATCATGGGCCGCGTGATGTGGGCGCCGGAAGTGTTCAACTGCAACGCCCCCGACACCGGCAACATGGAGCTGCTGCACCTGTTCGCCGACGACGACCAGCGCGCCCGCTGGCTGCACCCGCTGCTCGCGGGCGAAATCCGCTCGGCATTCGCCATGACCGAGCCCGACACTGCCTCCTCGGATGCCACCAACATCCAGACCCTGATCCGCCGCGACGGCGAGGAGTACGTGATCAACGGGCGCAAGTGGTTCATCACCAACGCCGCCCACCCGAACTGCCGGCTGCTGATCGTCATGGGCAAAACCGACCCGGACGCGGAGCCCTACCGCCAGCAGAGCATGATCCTAGTTCCCATCGACACGCCGGGCGTGCGCGTGGTGCGCAACATCCCGGTGATGAACCACCGCGCCCCGGAGGGCCACTGCGAGATCGTGCTGCGCGATGTGCGCGTGGCGCGCAACAGCCTGCTCGGCGCCGAGGGCGAGGGCTTCATGATGGCGCAGGCGCGGCTCGGCCCTGGGCGCGTTCACCACTGCATGCGCTCCATCGGCCAGGCCGAGCTTGCGCAGGAACTCATGGTAGAGCGTGTCCAGGAGCGCAAGGCCTTCGGCCGCTACCTGCACCAACACGGGGTGGTGGCGGAGTGGATCGCGCTCAATCGCCTGGAGATCGACCAGGCGCGGCTGCTGGTGCTGCGCACCGCCTGGCTGATCGACCGTGAGGGCGCCAAGGCGGCCCGCAAGGAGATCGCGATGATCAAGGCCCTGGTGCCGGCGATGCAGACCCGGGTCATCGACCGCGCGATGCAGGCCTTCGGCGCCATGGGGATCAGCCCGGACACGCCGCTCGCGGACCTGTGGACCTGGGCGCGCGCGCTGCGCTACGCCGACGGCCCCGACGAGGTGCACCTGCGCAGCATCGCCCGCACCGAGATCAAGGCGAGCCAGGACCGTCTCGGCGCGGCCGCCGCCTACCTGACGCCGCCGCGCGAGCGCTAGCGCCAGGCATCTCGCTCACCACCACCCGATCGACACGCCCGCCCACCGCGAAGGAGACGCCGCCCTGTCCCGCAAACCCGACATCCTGGTGCTGTTCGCGCACCTCGAGATGGATCGCTCGCGCATCAACCGCGCGCTGCGCCGTGCCGCGCGCGGCCTCGAGCGTGTGCGCTTCCACGATCTTCTCGAGACCTACCCCGACTTCTACATCGACGTCGAGCACGAACAGGCGCTCCTGCGCGAGGCCGACCTGGTCGTGATCCAGCACCCGCTCTACTGGTACGGCGTCCCAGCGATCATCAAGCACTGGCTCGACATGGTCTTCACACGAGGCTTTGCCTTCGGCCCGGATGGCGGCGCCCTGCGCGGCAAGGCGCTGATGCAGGTCCTGAGCACCGGGGCGCCCGAGTCGGCCTACCGCGCCGGCGGCCAGCACGGCATCTCCGTCGCCGATCTCTACGTGCCGCTGAGGGCCCTGGCCGGGTTCTGCGGCATGCGCTGGCTGGAACCGCTGGCGCTGCACGGTGGCCACGGGCTCGCCGAGGAGATCATTGCCGCGCACGCGAACCGCTACCGGGAGCTGCTCGACGGCTACGTTCACGGCGCCGACCCCGGCGCCGGGAGCGGGGAGGACTGACCATGGGCGGATTGCTCGGCAACGTTGCGATCTATCTCGGTGCCGCGGTGCTGATGGTGCCGCTGTCGAAGCGCTACGGTCTCGGCAGCGTGCTCGGTTACCTGTTCGCGGGCGTTCTGATCGGTCCCTGGGTGCTGGGCCTGATCGGCGACAGCGAGGACATACTGCACTTCGCCGAGTTCGGGGTCGTGCTGCTGCTCTTCCTGATCGGCCTGGAGCTGAACCCGGCGCGCCTGTGGGCGATGCGCCGGGCGATCTTCGGGCTGGGCAGCGCGCAGGTCGCGGCTACGGCCGTGCTGCTGTTCGTCGTGCTGCTGCAGTTCGGCCTGGAGTGGCGCTGGGCGCTGGTCGGCGCGCTCGGGCTCGCCTTGTCCTCGACCGCGATCGCCTTGCAGACGCTGACCGAGCGCAACCTGCTCGCCACCCCGGCCGGCAACGCCGGCTTCGCGGTGCTGCTCTTTCAGGACATCGCGGTCATCCCGATGCTGGCGATCATTCCGCTGCTGGCCGGCTTTCGCGGCGAGGCGCTGGACAACTGGATCAGCTTCGCCAAGATCCTGGTGGCGATCGGCGCGATCGTGATCGGCGGCCGCTACGTCATCCTGCCGCTGTTCCGGCGCGCGGCCCTGTCCGGGGTGCGCGAGATCTTCACCGCCAGCGCGCTGCTGCTGGTGATCGTGATCTCGCTGGTGATGGAGGCGGTCGGCCTGTCGATGGCGCTCGGGGCGTTTCTGACCGGCGTGCTGCTGGCCGAGTCGGAGTACCGGCACGCGCTGGAGACCGACCTCGAGCCGTTCAAGGGCCTGCTGCTCGGGCTGTTCTTCATCGCCGTCGGCATGTCGATCGACTTCGGCGTGATCGCCGGCCAGCCCCTGGTCGTGCTGCAGCTCCTGGTGGTCTTGCTGGCGACCAAGATAGGCGTGCTCTGGGCGCTCGCCGCGATCTTTCGCGTGCCGCTCAGCCAGCATGCGCTGCTCGCGCTGATGCTGGCGCAGGGCGGCGAGTTCGCCTTCGTGCTCTTTGCCACCGCGGTCGGGGCGGGCGTGCTCGACGGTGCCTGGCGCGAGCTGCTGATCGGCGCAGTGGTGCTATCGATGATGGTCACGCCGCTGATGCTCAAGGCGCACGATCGCTGGATCGAGCCGCTGTTCCGCGGCAAGGACACCCGGCCGATGGACACCATCGAGACCGAGTCGCACCCGGTGATCATCGTCGGCTTCGGGCGCTTCGGGCAGATCGTCGGGCGCCTGCTGCACGCCAACGGCATCGACACCACCATCCTCGACCACGACCCCGGCCACATCGACCTCATTCGGCGCTTCGGCTTCAAGGTATTCTACGGCGACGGGGGGCGGCTGGACCTGCTCGAGGCCGCGGGCGCCGGCAAGGCGCGGCTGCTGGTCCTGGCGGTCGATGATCGCGAGGAATCGCTCCACATCGTCGCGCGCGTGCGCGAGCACTTCCCGCAGCTCGCCATCCTGGCGCGCGCCTGGGACGCCAATCACCTGCTCGAGCTGCGCGAGGCGGGCGTCGAGGTCGTGGAGCGCGAGACCTTCGAGGGCGCGCTGCGCCTCGGCGAGCTGACCCTGCGCCGCCTGGGCTTCACCGCCTGGCGCGCCAAGCAGGTAGCGCACCGCTTCCGGGCCCACGACGTCGCGCTGATGGAGCAGCAGTTCGAGCACTTCCACGCCGACCTCGACGTGCGTGCCGCGCTCTCGGCCGACGCGCGCGAGCAGCTGCGCGAGCAGATGCAGATCGACGAGGCCACCTTCGGCCAGCACCCGGACTCGGACTGGCAATGAAGGGCACGACCAGCGGGTGATCAAGGCGGCGGCTGCGTTCCTTCAGCCGCCTGCGATCGGCGGCCACACGGCAAGCTCATCGTTCTCGGCCAACGCCCGCGTCGGACGCTGCTCCCTGGGGACGAACTCGCCGTTGATCAGGACCAGATGAGCCAGGGGCTCGGGCACGCCCAGCCGGTCGATGATCGCCTGGACGCAGGTGCCTTCCTCAAGTCGCAGCTCCGCGGTGTGATTGGCGGCACCCGGCGGAAGATGCTCCGCAAGGCTGGCGAACAGCTTGACCTTCACTTTCATTCCAGGCTCCCAGCCAGCCGCCGCGGCCTCGCGCGCCTGCCCCGTGGCGAACTCCCGCTCACCGTGAGTCCTGCGACCGCGCGGCCCGTCCGGGCGCGGCGCGTCTTCGCGGGCACGCGGGCGAGCGGTTCGCGATCCAGTCGATGATGAGGATCTTCCGCGCTAGACCGGCTTGAGGTGGGCGACGTAGGCATCCACGACGCGCAGCGGGTCCTTGCGAATGCGCTCGACCCATGCGCCCAGGCGCACCTTGCTCTGAATCAGGCCGCGCAAAACGCCGACGTGCTGCGTCAGACCGAGGCTGGTGCCGCCGACCAGGCGGTCTTCGGCGAGCTGAAGATTGAGGTAGCGGTAGTCCTCAGGCGCGATCAGCTCGATGCTCTCACCGCCGTCCACACCCCTCCACTGGCCGAACGAGCTCGAGATCAGCCCCAGCGTGTCGAGCACGTTCATGGCGATGTAGCCCTGGTGCTCGACGTCGCGTCCCGCCATGTTGAGCGCCGCCAGACGCCCGTGCTCCACGGCGGTGGGCTGTATGGCCTGAACCACCGCCTGCTCGGTGCTGAAGTCGCGGCCCTGCGCCACGTCGCCCGCGGCGAAGATGCCGGCGACACTGCTCTGCAGGCGGCGATCGACCAGGATCCCCTGCTCGACCTTCACGCCCGTGTTCTCGACGCACTGCAGGTTGGGCCGCACCCCGGTCGCCGAGATCACAAGGTCGGCCTGCAACTGCTTCTTGTTGTCGAGCGAGACGCGCATGCCGTCGCCGTCGGGCTCGATGCCGGTCACCTTGGTCGAGGTGTGAACATCGACCCCCTTGCCCTGGCACCACTGCTTGATCAGCGCGCCCGCCTTGTCGTTCATCATGCGCGGCACCATGCGGTTCTCGAGCTCGACGACCGCGAGCTTGACGCCGCGCAGCGCCAGCGCCTCGAGAATGATGCAGCCGATGAAGCCAGCGCCCATGAGCACGACCCTGGCCTTGGGCTTGGCGAGCGCAGCGATCTTGCGCGCATCGTCCAGCGTCCAGCATGAGTGCACGTTGGGCAGATCGATGCCCGGTATCGGGGGAGAGATGGGGCTCGCCCCGGTAGCGATCAGCAGGCGATCGAACTCGAGCGTCTTGCCGGAGTTCAGCGAGAGCGTCGATGCCGCCGTGTCGATCTTCTCCACCCGGGCCTGCACCAGCTCGATCCGCTCGCCGTCGAAGTGATCCTTGTCCGAGCGCAGGTAGGTTCCCTGCTCCTCGATCTTGCCGTTGAGGTAGTAAGGGATAGCCATCCGCGAGTACGGCGGCTCCGGCTCATCCCCGATCAAGCTGATCCTGGCATCCGGGTCCAGGCCGCGCAGCGTTTCCGCGGCGGTCACACCAGCGGGACCCATTCCGATGATTGCATGGTGCATGTCGGCTCCTTCGACGCCGATTCGTACTTAGAAGGCTGGAATCGCGCGCGGCGGCGCGCCCGCCCCCGCCCGGGGCAAGCGACCCGGGCGGGGAAATTCCACGGTGCGCTAGATCGCGAGACGCTTCTTGGTCTCGGCGGTCGGGACGCCCTCCTTGTTCCAGCCGCGCAGCTGGTAATACTCGGGCAGCATCTTGCCCAGCTCGTTCACCTTGCCCTTGGCCGGCCCGGTCTTGGCGGGCTCGGACAGGATGCGCGGCGGCAGGCTGTCGTCCTTGGCCGTCAGCCCGGCACGCAGGTTGAAATCGCGCTCCAGGTTCCAGACCCGCTCGCCGAGCTCGGCGAGCCGCTCGACGCTCCACTCCCCCTCGCAGGCGCCGTTCAGCTGCGGCGCGATGTCATCGAGCGTCCAGGCAAAGGAGGTGAACAGGCACAGGCCGGTGGAATCCCATGCCGCGGTGGCGTCCTGGAAGGCCTTCACCAGGCCGGCCTTGCCATCGGTAGAGAGCGGATCGGTCTTCTCGGGAATGCCCAGCACCTCCGAGGCCACGGTGTATCCGCGCAGGTGACAGGCTCCCCGGTTGCTGGTCGCGTAGGCGAGGCCCATGCCCTGGATGCCGCGCGAGTCGTAGGCCGGGAATTCCTGGCCCTTGACCGACATCGAGAACTCCGGGTGCCCGTACTTCTCGCACAGGCGCTTGGAGCCCAGGCCGAGCTCCTTGCCGAAGCCCTCGCCACGGCCCACCATCTCCACGGTCTTCGCCAGCGCCTCGGCGGAACCGAAATCGAGCGCCACCCCCCCGGTCACGGAGTCGTCGATCGCGCCCGTATCGTAGAGCTCCATCGCGGCCGAGAGCGTGGCCCCGAAGGAGATCGGATCCATGCCGTACTCGTTGCAGAGGAAGTTCGCGTAGGTCAGCGCGTCGAGGTCACCGACCCCGGTGTTCGCGCCCAGCGCCCAGGCGTTCTCGTACTCGAGCCCGCCGGAGGCGCCCCAGTACTTGGGGCTGGTCTTGACGGTGAAGTGCTCCTTGTCGACGCGCGAGATCCGGCCGCAGGCGATGGTGCAGGCAAAGCAGGCGGCGTTGGTGACCAGATTCGGCTTGCCGTCGGTGGGCCGGGGCTCGTGCATGGCCTCGCCCGAGATCTTGCCCGCGTTCTCGAACTGCACGTCGCGGTGGTTGCGGGTCGGCAGCGCGCCGATCTCGTTGATGACGTTCATCAGTACCTGCGTGCCGTAGGTTGGCAGCCCCTGCCCGGTCACCGGGTTCTCCGCCAGGACCTTCTTCGCAGCGACCGTCGCCTGCAGGAAGTCCTTGCCGCTCTTGAGCTTGGCGCCGCCCTTGGTGCCGCGAACCGCGACGGCCTTGAGGTTCTTCGAGCCCATGACCGCCCCGACGCCCGACCTGCCCGCGGCCCGGTGCAGATCGTTGACCACGCAGGCGTACAGCACCTGGTTCTCGCCGGCCGGGCCGATCGAGGCCACCCGGACCTGCGGGTCCTGGTGCGCGGTGTGGATGTACTCCTCGGTATCCCAGGTCGACTTGCCCCAGATCGCCTCCGCAGGCAGCAGTCTGGCCTCGTCGTTCTCTATATATAGGTAAACGGGCTTCGCGGACTTACCCTCGAAGATGATCATGTCCCAGCCGGCGAACTTCAGCTCCGCGCCGAAGTAGCCGCCCGAGTTCGAGCAGGCCACCGCACCGGTCAGCGGGCCCTTGGTCACGACCATGTAGCGCCCGCCGGTCGAGGCGATGGTTCCGGTGAGCGGCCCCGTGGTCATGATCAGTTTGTTTTCCTTGGCGAGCGGGTCGACCTTGGGGTCGACCTCCTCGCAGAGATACTTGGTGGCGAGCCCCCGGCCGCCGAGGAAGCTCTGCGCCCACTCCATGTTGAGCGGCTCGCTGGTGCACTTGCCCTTCGCCAGGTCGACCCTGAGAATCTTTCTGTGCCAAGCCATCGTAATTCCCCTTGGTAATCGTTTCAGGCGCTGGCGCCAGCCTGCGCACCCGTCTTCGCCGCCCAGGCCCGCATTCGGCCCAGGCCCGTCGCGTCACTGTCGACGTAGGTGATTGCGCTCGTGGGACAGGCCGCCGCGCAGGCCGGCTCGCCGCCGCAGAGATCGCACTTGATCACCTTGCCCGTCTGCGACTGGTAGTTCACGGTGCCGAACGGGCAGGCGATGGTGCACACCTTGCAGCCGACACAACGGTCGCCCACGATCTCCTTGGCGCCGGTCGCGCGGTTAACGACGATCGCATCGACCGGGCAGGCGTGCAGGCACCAGGCTTCGGCGCACTGCGTGCAGGTATAGGGCACGAAGCGCCCCTCGTAATGAAACGCGAACACCTTGATGCGCGAATGCGCGGGATTGACCTCGTCCTCGTTCTGCAGCGTGCAGGCCATCTCGCACTGCAGACAGCCGGTGCACTTTTCCGGTTCGATCTGTAGGGCCCTCAGCATGCTTTCCTCCTCCACGATTTCCTGATGTGAACCGAACAAGCCGATGGATCCCGAAGCCAGGCCCCCGGAGCGGCCGGCGACTTCAGCGACTAAAGAGAGCGTAGTAGGTTTTCGGCCTCCGGTAAGGCGGCCCAGGTGTACTGGCGGGAATGGCGCGGCCGACCTCACGGTGAGGCCAGGTACGGCCGTCAAAACCCAGATTTCTTGTAGGCTTTTGATCCCGCGGGCACCTCGGGCGCGGTCATCAATTCCATTTATTACGACTATGGGCTGTTAATGACCACGCCCGAATAGTGTCAGGTTTTTTTACACATTCCAGCGCCCGGCGAGCTAGCGATTTCGCTAACCGACTGTAAACCAACGGTAAGCAGGTCGCTGGCTCGGAACTTGCCTCGTATCGATGATCTCCAGTCAGGAAGGAGATGCCGATGAGGGCCCAAGCTCGCTCGTCATTCCCCGCTAGACTCGACCCGCTCCGAATTGCCGGCCACGCTCGAGCCAAGGGAATGGGACGCGGCTCCAAACCACCCCGCCGCCCGGGGGCCGCGGGACCGCGTCCTCGCGTACCCGCCCGCGCTGCCGCCGCGCGCTCGCCCGGAACCCTTGGCCTTGGAGTCGGGTGCCGCGTACCCATCCTTTTCCAGGCCTGCGGCGGGCAAACCACCAGCCGCGGCTTCAGTGCGTCGCTGAACCCGCGCGGAGACCGGCCATGAGCTTCAACTACGATGCCATTCGCGCCAAGCGCAAGGCGGGCGAGACCCAGTGGGCGGCCTACAGCGATCTGTTCATGGTCCTAGCGTTCGTGTTCATGCTGATGTACATGGTGTCCAGCCTGCGCACCG
>JBFKOE010000048.1:0-11156 GCA_041629015.1 Gammaproteobacteria bacterium | reverse complement strand
GTGGGCGATCTCGACCGAGCGCTTGGCCACGGTCGCCGACTCCTGCGCATCGCGCGACACCTCCTCGATCGAGGCGGCCATCTTGTTGATGGCGGTGGTCGCGCTGGTGATCTGCTGGGCCTGGTGGTCCGAGGCCTCGGCGAGGTTGATGGCGGTCGAGCGGGTGCGCTGCGCGGCGCGCGAGACCTCCTCGGAGGTCGTGTTGATCGTCGCCACGAGGTCGCGCAGGGCCGCGATGGCGTAGTTGACCGAGTCGGCGATGGCGCCCGTGATCTCCTCGGTCACGGTCGCGGTCACCGTCAGGTCACCGTCGGCGAGGGTGCTCATCTCGTCAAGCAGGGTGAGGATGGCGGCCTGGGTGCGGCGGTTGATCTGCTCGGTCTCGCTGCGCAGGCGATCGGACTCGGCCTGCTGGCTGCGGGTACGCAATACGATCGTCAAACTGATCAGCATGACGATCGCCAGCACGATGCCGCCCAGGAGGTAGCCGGTCTCAAGGCTGAAGATCGAGTCGTCGGCGAGCTGGCGCACGCCTTCCTCGACCCGCCTGATCCCCTCCATCATGCCGGTCTCGAGGTCGTTCAGGCCGTTGGCGGCAATCCGCGTGTCGTAGCCGGCGGTGCCGGCGACCTGAATGCGTCCGATCCGCGGCAGATGCGACTGCCACAGGCCCTCGAGCTCGCGCAGCCGCACCTGGGTGGTCTGGTCGGAGATCCGTCCCACGCCGAGCGCTCGGTTGCCGTCGCGCAGCGCCTCGAGCGTGCTGGCCATCAGGGCGACGTTGCGGGCCAGCTCGTCGACGGCCGCCACCGCGCTGGCGCGCCCGCGGGTGAGGTCCACGACGTTGCGCTGAACGCGGTCGAGGAACAGGGTCATGCGCCCGGCCAGGTAGGCTTGGCGCGAGTCGCGCCGCGCGGCGACGATCTCGGTCGCGACCTCGTCCGACTTCGCCTGCAGGCGCGGCAGCTCCTTGAGCAGGAAGTCTCCGTCGTCGAGCAGCGAGCGCAGGTCGGCGCGCCGATCGGTGATCTGGTGCACCGACGGCTTCACCCGCAGCCACAATTGGTCGATGTTGTTGAGCATCTCGGCAATGCGAGGCGGAACAGGAGGAATCTCCGGGAAGCGCTCGAAGTCGCTCAGCGACTCCGCGTGTTTCGCGGCGATCGCGTCGTGCTCGGCGTCGTGCGCGGCGCCTTTCTCGCCGTGGCCGTCACCCGCCTTCTCGGCGCCGTGACCGTCGCCCGCGCCAGCCTGGGCCATCTGCTGCATCTGCCCGGGTTTTTCTTCTCCGTGAGCCCCGGCCTGCTCGCCGTGGCCCTCGGCCTTCCCGCCATGATCGTCGGCCTGGCCCGTGCGGGTCACCGGCGCCGCCTCGCCGTGCGGCGCGCCCTCCTCGGCCCCGTGCCCGCCGTGCTTGCCGGTGCGCAGGTGCTCGACGTGGGCCTCGAACTCCAGGTGCGCGACCTCGAGTCGGTCGACCTGGCCGGGCTCGCCCGCCGCGGCGAGCAGCGCGAAGCGCACCATCTCCTGATAGAGCGTCGCCAGCTCGCCCACGTGGGTCAGGTAGTTGCGCTCGGAGCGCTCCTGGACCGTGGTGAACTGGAAGTTGACCGCGAACAAGACCACGGACATGATCAGGAACGCGAACAGGACGACGAGCCTGATCGCATAGCCGCGGTTGGTCTGTTTGATCTCAATCATGCCTTTCTCTCCTGGCCGGCGCCCGCGGCGGCGCTCGGTGCGCCGCTGCACGGTGCTGCCCCGCCCATTTGGTCAACTTTCGACTGCCCTACCACTCGCACATCGGCCGACACGCCCCCGGGCTTGAGCCGGTCGGTGCACGGCTAGATCGCCGCCTGCAGGAAGGCGGGCTCCTCGGCCAGCCGGTGCAGGCCGAATACGCCCCAGTACTCGCCCTCGCGCCAGAAGGCGCGCTTCATGTAGGGCCGCAGCGCCTCGTCCACGGTGGGAAGCGTCGAGGTGCGCTCTTCCTCGCGGAAGTGGCGCAGCCCGTAGACCTCCTCGACCAGGACGCCGGCGAACACGCCCTTGAAATTGGTGGCCAGCACGCGGCACTCGGGGGTGATGGTCGTCGCCTTGTTATAGAGGAACCCGTTGAGATCGGTGATCGGCAGCAGGTTGCCGCGCACGTTGGCCACACCGCGGACCCAGGGCTTGGTCATCGGGATGGCGGTGATCGGCGGGAATTCGAGCAGCTCCACGACCTCGGCGAGCGCCGAGACCAGCCGGTGCTGGCCGAGCCGGAAGCCGACGCCGGTCCACAGCTCGACCGCCTCGACCTGCATCGGCAGGCCCGAGGCGTGCTGCTGGCAGCGGCGCTCGATGTCCTGCAGCAGCAGGAAGGGATCTTTGGGGTTGGGGTCGGCCACGGCTTAGCCCTGCGCCGCCTCAGCCTCCGAGGAGGGCCTTGATCTTGGTGATCAGATCGCCTTCCGAGGCGGGCTTGGTCACGTAGTCGCTGGCGCCCTGGCGCATGCCCCAGATCTTGTCGGTCTCCTGGCCCTTGGTGCTGACGATGATGATCGGGATGTCCTTGGTCGCCGGGTCCTTGCTGATGGCGCGGGTCGCCTGGAAGCCGTTCAGGCCCGGCATGACGATGTCCATCAGGATGAGATCGGGTTTCTTTTCCTTGGCGATCTCGATGCCGGACTCGCCGGTGGTCGCCGTGATCACCTCGTAGCCGTGCTTCTTCAGCATGCCGCTGAGCACGTGCACCTCGGTGGGTGAGTCATCGATGATCAATATCTGCGCCATGAGGTGTTCCCCGCTTGGAGATGCTTCAGGTTAGGCCCGGGTCCGGAGGTGCTGCGGCGGGAACGACGGCTGGCGCGCCGCCCACGCACTGACGGATCGCCCCCAGTAGCTCGTCCTTGGTGAACGGTTTGGTCAGGTATTGGTCAGAGCCCACGATACGCCCCTTTGCCCGGTCGAACAAACCGTCCTTGCTCGACAACATGATTACCGGGGTGGCGCGAAACGCCTTGTTATTCTTGATAAGCGTGCAGGTCTGGTAGCCGTCCAGACGCGGCATCATGATGTCGACGAAGATGATGTCCGGGTGCTGGTCGGCGATCTTGGCGAGGGCCTCGAAACCGTCCGCAGCGGTGATAACCTCGCAGCCCTCGCGCTTGAGCAGCGTCTCGGCGGTACGGCGGATCGTCTTGCTGTCGTCGATGACCATCACCTTGAGACCGTTCAGACTGTTCCCCCCTGGCTCATTGCTCACCGAACCGACCCACCCTGCACATCGATATTCCTGCGGACTGTACCGCAGGAAATTTCATTAGACAATACATGCATTATTACTTGTAACTATCGAAAAGGAATGAAGATTCGCCCGCGCGGCCCGCTTTGGAGGGTTTTTCGGGCCCGCTGCCACCGCGCTCGGGGCGCCGATTGGCGCGTCACCGGCCCCGCGGCGGGCTACGGGACGCGCCGCGAAACCACCGCGCTGTCGCGGCCGGAGGCCAAGTAAGCTACCATTTAAACCGCTTTTTTTTCTAATGACCACCGGATTCTATGGCCCTGGAGCAACTCAGCGCCGTCCCGCACCTGACCACCGCTCTCGCGGGCCCGCTGCAGCAGATCGAGTCGCATCTGCTTAAGGATCAGCCACGCATCGAGGCCTGGCTGCGCTCGCAGTGGCTGGCCTCCCCGGCGCCGTTCTATGCCTCAGTGGACCTGCGCAACTCCGGGTTCAAGCTGGCACCCGTCGACACCAACCTGTTCCCGGCGGGCTTCAACAACCTCAACCCCGCCTTCCGCCCGCTGCTGGTCCAGGCCATGCAAGCGGCGATGGAGAAGCTCTGCCCCGATGCCTGCCAGGTCGTGGTGGTGCCCGAGAGCCACACCCGCAACCCGTTTTATCTGGAAAGTGTCGCGTCGCTGTGTGACATCGTTCTCAAGGCGGGCTACGAAGTCCGTATCGGCTCGCTGCTCCCGGACTTGACCGAGCCGCGCGAGATCGAGCTGCCGTCGGGCCGCAAGCTGACCCTGGAGCCGCTGCGGCGGGATGGTCGGCGGGTCGGCCTGGAAGGTTACGACCCCTGCGTGGTGCTGCTCAACAACGATCTCTCCGGTGGCATGCCGCAGATCCTCGAGGGCATCGAGCAAACCATCGTTCCGCCGCCCGCCCTGGGCTGGAACCGGCGGCGCAAGTCGGCGCACTTCACGCATTACCAGGATGTGGCGCGCGAATTCGCTGGTCTGATCGACATCGACCCCTGGCTGATCGATCCGCTGTTCCGCAACTGCGGCGAGATCGACTTCATGAAGCGCGAGGGCGAGGACTGCCTGGCTCGCAACGCCAGCATCCTGCTCGAGGCGATCGAGCTCAAATACCGCGAGTACGGAATCGAGCAGCAGCCCTTCGTGGTCGTCAAGGGCGACTCGGGCACCTACGGCATGAACGTGATGATGGTGCACAGCGCCGACGAGCTGCGCCAGCTCAACCGCAAGCAGCGCAGCAAGATGGCGGTGAGCAAGGAGGGGCAGCGGGTCTCGAAGGTGATCATCCAGGAGGGCGTGCCCACGGCCGAGACCTGGGGCGAGCTGCGCAACGCCGCCGAGCCCGTGGTCTACATGGTCGATCACTACGTGGTCGGCGGCTTCTATCGGGTGCACACCGCGCGCGGCCCGCGCGAAAGCCTCAATGCCCCGGGCATGCAGTTCGAGCCGCTGGCCTTTGTCGATGCCTGCACCAGCCCCGAACCGCACCGCGCGCCCGACGCCGAGCCCAACCGCTTCTATGCCTACGGCGTGATCGCGCGCCTCGCCCTGCTCGCGGCCGCCCGCGAGCGCCTGGACCTGGGCTGAGCGCCCGCTCGGCGTTGCCGGCGCGGCATAGCCCCATGCACCTTCGCCTCGGCGTGGTAATGGACCCGATCGGGTCCATCCAGGTGAAGAAGGACAGCACCCTGGCGATGCTGCTGGCCGCCCAGCGCCGCGGCTGGGAACTCTTCTACATGGAGCAGCGCCACCTGTTCCTTACTGACGGCGAGGCGCGCGCGACCCTGTTTCCGCTGCGCGTCGCCGATGACCTCAACCACTGGTTCGACCTCGCCGAGGGCGTCGAGCAGCCGCTCACCGCGCTCGACGTCGTGCTCATGCGCAAGGACCCGCCCTTCGACATGGAGTACGTCTACACCACCTACATGCTTGAGCGCGCCGAGGAGCAGGGGGTGTTGGTGGTGAACCGTCCCCAGGCGCTGCGCGATGCCAACGAGAAGCTCTTCACCGCTTGGTTTCCCGAGTGCTGCCCCCCGACCCTGGTCAGCCGCGAGCAGGAGAGAATCCGCGCCTTCCTGGCCGAGCATGGCGACGTCATCCTCAAGCCGCTCGGCTCCATGGGCGGCGCGTCGATCTTCCGCCTGCGCGCGGGCGACCCCAACGTCAGCGTGGTGATCGAGACGCTCACCGACCACGCCCGCCGCTACGCGATGGCGCAGCGTTTCGTCCCCGAGATCGCCGCCGGCGACAAGCGCATCCTGCTCATCGACGGTGAGCCGGTGCCCTACGCCCTGGCGCGGGTGCCCGCCCCGGGCGAGACCCGCGGCAACCTCGCCGCCGGCGCTCGCGGCGTGGGCGTCGAGCTGAGCGCGCGTGACCGCGAGATCTGCGCCCGGCTCGGCCCCGAACTCACGCGCCGCGGACTGTTGTTCGTGGGTCTGGACGTGATCGGCGATTACCTGACCGAGATCAACGTGACCAGCCCCACCTGCATCCGCGAGCTCGACGGCGCCTTCGGGCTGGATATCGGCGGACAGCTGATGGATTGCATCGAGCGGCGACTGGCGGGCCGCCCGAGCGCGGCGCCAGCGCGCGTCGGTGAAAATTCATGCACTGGTTGACATGAACCGCCGAAGGCACTGATATTAAACTCGTTTAAACCCCTGCTAGGGTTTCCCGCCCAGGAATGTCGGCTGTCACCGCATCACCGGCCATCGAGCCGCACCATCGCCTCGAACTCACGCTGTTCGTCGCCGCCGCCCTGCACGCCATGGTGATCCTCGGCGTGGGCTTCGGGCTGGAGGACCGCCTGGCGCCCGATGAGCTCACCCGCATGGAGGTGACGCTGGTGCACAGCCGCTCGGACCAGGCGCCGGAGAAGGCCGATTTCCTCGCCCAGGCCAACCAGCAAGGCGGTGGCGAGGCCGAGGAGCCGGCACGTCCCACCAGCCCGGCCGCCACTCCGCACGTGCTGCCCAGTCGCGGCACGGATGCACTCACCCAGCCGCAGGAGCCGGCCGCCCCCGAACGCCAGGCCCAGCAGCAGGTGCTGACCGCCAGCACCGCGCCCACGCGCGCGCCCAGCAAGCCCAGCGAGGAAGCGGCACCGAAGGCCCCGAACGCCGCCCAGCTGATGCGCCGCAGCCTGGAGATGGCGAGCCTCAGCGCGGAGATCAACCGCGACTGGCGGACCGCGGCGCAGCGCCCCCGCCGGAAGTACATCTCGGCAAGCACTAAGGAGTACAAGTACGCGAGCTACGAGGAGGCCTGGCGGCTCAAGGTCGAACGCATCGGCAACCTGAACTATCCCGACGAGGCCAAGCGCGATGGCCTCTCCGGCGCCCTGATGCTCGACGTGGCGATCAAGGCCGACGGCTCGATCTCCGCCATCAAGCTGCTGCGCAGCTCCGGGCACCGGGTGCTGGATGACGCCGCCCAGCGCATCGTCTGGCTGGCGGCGCCCTTCGCGCCCTTTCCGGCGTCGATCCGGCGCGAAACGGACGTGCTGCACATCATCCGCACCTGGAAGTTCGAAAGCGACTACCGGCTCTCAAGCACGCGCTGAATCCGTGCCCGCGGGGCGCGCGTTTGCGCCCCTTCGGGCGAACCCGGATACTATGCCGATGCTCGAGCGCTCGTACCTCACCAACCACTTCCTGATCGCCATGCCCGCGTTGGCCGACCCCAATTTCGTGCGCACGGTGACCTACATCTGCGAGCACAACGCCGACGGCGCCATGGGGATCGTCATCAACCGGCCCCTGGAGCTGAGCCTCGGCGACGTGCTCGGGCACATGGACATCACGACCGAGAAATCGCACGTCGCCCAGATGCCCGTGGTGCTCGGCGGCCCGGTGCAGCGCGAGCGCGGCTTCGTGCTGCACCAGCCAGCGGGCGACTGGGAGGCGACGCTCAAGGTCACCGACGCCATCGCCATCACCACCTCGCGCGACATCCTCTCGGCGATCGCCGAGGACTCGGGACCCGAGCGGATGCTGATCGCGCTCGGCTACGCGGGCTGGGGTGCGGGCCAGCTGGAGCAGGAGATGGCCGACAACGCCTGGCTGAGCGGGCCCGCCAACGCCGAGATCCTGTTCGGCATGCCCTACACGGAGCGCTGGGAGGCGGCGGTGGCCCTGCTGGGCGTCGACCTCAGCAACCTCTCCGACGAAGTGGGGCATGCGTGAGCGCGCGGCCGCGCACCGCGCTCGGATTCGATTTCGGACTGAAACGCATCGGGGTCGCGGTAGGACAGGAGCTCACGGGCACGGCCACCGCGCTCGAGACGCTGCGCGTCGGCTCCGGCGGCATTGACTGGTCGGCGATCGCACGGCTGATCGACGAATGGCGCCCGCAGGCCCTAATCGTGGGCCTTCCCCTCAACATGGACGGCAGCGAGCACGCCATGACTGTGGCGGCGCGCGGCTTCGGCCAGAGGCTGCAGGGGCGTTTTCCGGCGCCGGTGTACTATGTCGACGAACGGCTGTCCTCGATCGAGGCGGCCGAGACCCTGCGCCGCGAGGGCGAGGGCCGGCGCCTGGGCCGGGACGACGTGCTGGACGGCATCGCCGCGATGCACATCCTGGAGACCTGGCTGCGCGAGCAGGCGAACGCAGATGCAAGAGACGGCGATTGAACCCCTGATCGAAGGCATGGCCGAGCAACTCGCCCAGCGCCTGGAGCGCGACCGGGTCGCGGAGCCGCTGCTGGTGGGCATCCATACCGGCGGCGCCTGGGTGGCGAGCCGCCTGCACGAGCTGCTCGGCATCGATAGCCCCCTGGGCACGCTCGACATCACCTTCTACCGCGACGACTTCACGCGCATCGGCCTCAACCCCCAGGTGCGGCCCTCGCATCTGCCCGTCGCCCTGGACGGCCGCGCGGTCATCCTGGTCGACGACGTCCTGCACACCGGCAGGACCATCCGCGCCGCGCTGAACGAGCTCTTCGATTACGGTCGCCCGGCCCGCGTGCTGCTCGCCTGCCTGGTGGAGCGCTCGGGCCGCGAGCTCCCGATTCAGCCCGACGTGGTCGGCCGGCACATGGAACTGGGGGCCGGTGAACACGTAAAATTGACCGGCCCCGATCCCCTGGCCCTGAAGATCCTGAAGACCGCGTGAGCGCATCGCCAGCCCACGGCGACCGGCGAGTCCGGCGCCCGCACCTGCGCGCCCGGCCAGCGCGGCCGGACGCGGGGCGATGCTGATGGGCTCGAACGACATCCAAGTCGACGAGCGCGGGCGCCTGCGTCACTTCCTCACCACCGAGGGCCTGTCGCGGGCCCTGCTGACCGAGATCCTCGACACCGCCGACGGCTTCATGTCGGTGGTGGACCAGAGCGTGAAGAAGGTGCCGCTGCTGCGCGGGCGCACGGTGGTCAACCTGTTCTTCGAGCCCAGCACGCGCACCCGCACGACCTTCGAGCTGGCCGCCAAGCGGCTCTCGGCCGACGTGCTCAACATCGCGGTCAGCACCTCCTCGGCGAGCAAGGGCGAGACCCTGCTCGACACCCTGCGCAACCTCGAGGCGATGCACTGCGAGATGTTCATCGTCCGCCACGGCCAGAGCGGGGCAGCCCAGTTCATCGCGGCCCACGCCGCGCCGCACGTGGCGGTGATCAATGCCGGCGACGGCCGCCACGCGCACCCGACGCAGGCGATGCTGGACATGCTCACGGTGCGCCGCCACAAGGGCGGCTTCGACGACCTCCGGGTCGCCATCGTGGGCGACATCCTGCACTCGCGGGTGGCGCGCTCGCAGATCCACGCCCTCAACACCCTGGGCGCCAGCGAGGTGCGCGTCGTCGCACCCAAGACCCTGCTGCCCGCCGAGGTGCAGACGCTCGGGGTCACGGTCTACCACGACCTCGACGCCGGCCTGGAGGACGTCGACGTCGTCATGATGCTGCGGCTGCAGCGCGAGCGCATGCGCGGCACCCTGCTGCCCAGTGCCCACGAGTACTTCCAGCTCTTCGGCCTGACCGAGGAGCGCCTCGCGCGCACCAAGCCCGATGCCATCGTCATGCACCCGGGCCCAATCAACCGTGGCGTGGAGATCGAGAGCGAGGTCGCCGACGGGCCGCGCTCGGTGATCCTGCAGCAGGTCACGCACGGCATCGCCATCCGCATGGCCGTGATCTCCATGACCATGGGCTCGCGCACCGCCGCCGGGGCCGAGCGGTGAAGGTCATCCGCATTCACGGCGGGCGGATCATCGATCCCGCCAACGGGATCGACCAGGTCACAGATCTGTACCTCGCCGCCGGGCGCGTCGCCGGGCTGGGGGAACGCCCGGAGGGCTTTCAGGATGGCCTCGAGATCGACGCCCGTGGCAAGGTCGTCTGCCCCGGGCTGGTGGATCTCGGCGCCCGGCTGCGCGAGCCGGGCCAAGAGCACAAGGGCACCATCCGCAGCGAGTGCCGGGCGGCTGCGGCGGCCGGCATCACCACCCTGCTCTGCCCGCCGGACACCGATCCGGTGATCGATACGCCGGCGGTGGTGGAGCTCATCCGCCAGCGCGGCGAACAGGCCGCGCGCGCACGCATCCTGACCCTGGGCGCGCTGACCCAGGACCTCGACGGCGAGAACCTGAGCGAGATGGCGGCGCTCAAGCGCGCCGGCTGCGTCGGGATCAGCAACGCCCATCGCCCGCTGGCCAGCACCCTGGTGATGCTGCGCGCGCTGGAATACGCGGCGACCTTCGACCTTAAGGTCTACCTGCACCCCCAGGACCCGGCGCTGAGCGCGAACGGCGTGGTGCACGAGGGCGCGGTGAGCACGCGCCTGGGCCTGCCGGGAATCCCGGAGGCGGCGGAGACGGTCGCCGTGGCCCGCGACCTCGCCCTGATCGAGCGCACCGGCATCGCGGCGCATTTCTGCCGCCTCTCCAGCGAGCGTTCCGCGCGCATGGTGGCACGCGCCCAGCACGACGGCCTCCCGGTCTCGGCCGACGTGGCAGCCCACCAGCTGTTCCTGACCGAGATGGACCTGCTCGGTTTCGACAGCAACTGCCACCTGATCCCGCCGCTGCGCACCCAGCGCGATCGCGACGGCCTGCGCCGCGCGCTCGCCGAGGGCTCGATCAGCGCCGTGTGCTCGGACCACCAGCCCCACGAGCCGGACGCCAAGCTGGCGCCGCTGGGCGAAACCGAGCCGGGAATATCGGCGCTCGAGACCCTGTTGCCGCTGGTGCTGAGGCTGGTCGATGAAGGCGTGCTGGATCTCCCCAGCGCCATCGCCCGGATCACCAGCGGGCCGGCGGCGGTGATCGGCGTCGAGGCCGGAACCCTGACGGTCGGGGCGCGCGCCGATGTGTGCGTGTTCGACCCGCGGGCGCACTGGCGCCTGGAGCCCAGGGAGTTGCGCAGCCGGGGCCACAACAGCCCGTTTCGCGGCTGGGAGTTCAGCGGCAGGGTCACCCACACGGTCCTCGGCGGCCGGCTGGTGCACGGCAAAGAGGGCGAGAAGTGAGCGCTGGCGAGTGGCGAGTGGCGAGTGGCGAGTGGCGAGTGGCGAGTGGCGAGTGGCGAGTGGCGAGTGGCGAGTGGCGAGCAGGAGCGTGATCGACTCGGTCCCAAATGCCATGACTCGTAACTCGCAACTCGAAACTCGAAACTCGTCACCCCAGGCTGACCCATGAGCAAACCCCACCGCGGAACCATCTTCCTCGAGCAGGCCGAGGTGCTCGCGCACCAGGCCCATCCCGGCGAGCAGTTCGTGCTCCGCGTGCGGGCACCGCGTACCGCCGAGCGCGCGCTGCCCGGCAGCTTCGCGCACCTGCAATGCGACCCCCTGCTGCCGATGCGCAGGCCGCTGTCCATCATGCGGACCTCCGCCGGCGAGGGCTGGGTGGAGTTCCTGTACAAGATCGTCGGCCAGGGCACGGCCCTGCTCGCGCGGCGCCGGAAG
>JBFKOE010000047.1:0-11447 GCA_041629015.1 Gammaproteobacteria bacterium | reverse complement strand
TGCGTCTCCGCCCTGGCGGCGCCCGCCGGCGTCTACCGCTGGGTCGACCCCGAGGGCCGCGTGCACTTCGGCGACCGACCGCCACTCGACCGCGACGCCCAGGCCCTCGACGTGCCGGCGCGCTCGGAGCCCGCCACCGCACCGGCCGCCAGCGACGCCGAGCGCCTGGAGAGCCAGCAGCGCCTGCTGCGCGCCTTCGAGGAGGAACGCCGGGAACGGGAGGAGCGGCGCGCCAAGGTCGAGCGCGAGGCCGCAGAGCGCGAGTACCGCTGCGCCCAGGCCCGCGACCAGCTGCGCAGCTTTCGCGAGGCGGGCTACCTCTACGACGTCGACAAGGATGGCAACCGCATCGTGCTGAACGAGCAGGACCGCACCCGCGCCATCAAGGACGCCCGCGAGGCGGTGGCGCGCTGGTGCGGCTGAACCCCGGCCTCAGTCGAGGCCGAGGGCCGCGCGCACGAAGGGCGGCGTCACCAGCGCCGCGGCGTGCACCGCCTCATCGTAGTAGCGGGTGACGAAAGTGCGCGCGCGCGCATCCTCGGCGCGAAACGAGTCCGCCGTCCCGCCCTTGGTGGCCAACGTCGCGCTCCACCACCCGCTCGGGTACACCGGCTGCGGAAAGCCCAGCACCCGGGTGGCGGCGAAGCCCGCCGCGCGCATCGCCCGGTGCATAGCCTCGAGCAGCGCGAGGTGATAGACCGGCGACTCGCTTTGCTGCACCAGGATGCCGCGCTCGCCCAGCGCGCGGTGACACTGACGATAGAAAGCCTCGTTGAACAGGCCCTCGGCCGGCCCGATTGGGTCGGTGCTGTCGACGATCACCACGTCGACGCTGCCCGCCGGCGCCTCGGCCATCCACCGAATGCCGTCCTCGAACCTTAGCTCGGCGCGCTCATCGCCGTTCGACTCGCACAGCTCGGGAAAGAACTCCTCGGCCAGGCGCGTCACGCGCTCGTCGATCTCGACCTGCACCGCAGCCTCGACGCGCGGGTGCTTGAGCACCTCGCGCAGCGTGCCGCAGTCACCGCCGCCGATGATCACCACCCGCCGCGGATCGGGGTGGGTGAACAGCGCCGGGTGGCTCATCATCTCGTGGTAGAGGAAGTTGTCGCGATCGCTGAGCATAATGAAGCCGTCGATCACCATCAGCCTGCCGAAGCGCTCGGTGGCATAGATGTCGATGGTCTGGTACGGGGTCTTCTCGTGGTGCAGGCGCTCGGTGATCTTCAGCGAGAAGGCGGTGCCCGCCTCGCTGTGAATCTCGGTGAACCACTGGTCTTGCTGGAGCATGAAGGGCGCTCTCCTGCTGCCCGGGCGCCGGGGCTCGGTCGCGAAGGGGCGACATTATATACTGCCGGCCACCCGCGCCCCGGCGCGCTGGCCCACCCCGAGCGAAGCGGCGATCGCCAATGAGTGACTGGACCCTCGAGAGCGCGCGCACGACCTACAACCTCGCGCAATGGTCCGACGGCTACTTCGATGTCAACGCCGACGGCCATCTCGCCGCCCACCTGCGCGCGTCGCGCGGCGATGCGGCGATCGATCTATTTCGCCTGGTGGAGGAGATCCACGCCGAGGGCCTGCGGCTGCCCGTGCTGGTGCGCTTCACCGACATCCTGCGCGATCGCATCGACACGCTGTGCGCGGCGTTCGAGCAGGCGATGGCGCGTCACGAGTTCGGCGGCGGCTTCACCGCCGTCTACCCGATCAAGGTCAACCAGCAGCGCAGCGTGGTCGAGGCGCTGCGCAGCCACGGCGCGGCGCGCGTCGGGCTGGAGGCGGGCAGCAAGTCGGAGCTGATGGCGGTGCTGGCGCTGAGCAACCCCGACGGCGGCGTGATCGTGTGCAACGGCTACAAGGACCGCGAGTACGTGCGCCTGGCGCTGATCGGCCGCCACCTCGGTCACCGCGTCTACATCGTCATCGAGAAGCTCGCCGAGCTGGCGCTGGTGCTCGAGGAGTCGGCGCGCATGGGCATCGAGCCGCTGCTCGGGGTGCGCGTGCGCCCGGCCTCTGTGGGCGCGGGCAAGTGGCAGAACTCGGGCGGCGAGCGCTCCAAGTTCGGGCTCACCGCCGACGGCGTGCTGCAGGTGATCGAGCAGCTGCGCGCGGCCGATCGCCTCGGCGCCCTGCAACTGCTGCACGTGCACCTCGGCTCGCAGATTCCCAACATCCGCGACATCCAGAAGGCGATGCGCGAGGTGGCGCGCTACTACGCCGAGCTGCAGCGCATGGGCGCGGCAATCGGCTGCGTCGACGTCGGCGGCGGGCTCGGCATCGACTACGAGGGCACCCGCTCGCGCAGCTTCTGCTCCATGAACTACACGCTCGCCGAGTACGCGCACAACATCGTCTACGCTCTCACCGACGTGTGCGCCGAGCACGGGCTGCCGCACCCACGGCTGATCACCGAGTCGGGGCGCGCGCTGACCGCGCACCACGCGGTGCTGATCACCAACGTCGTGGACGTGACCCGGGTGGGCGAGGGTGACGATTCCCCGGGCGAGGACGACCACCGGGTGCTGCAGGACCTGTGGGCGACGTTGCAGGCCTGCGAGGAGCGCCCGCCGGTCGAGCTCTACCACGATGCCGCGCACTGGCGCGTCGAGGCCCAGGAGCTGTTCGCGCACGGCGCCCTGTCGCTCGTCGAGCGCGCTCACGCCGAGCGGCTCTACTACGCCGTGTGCCGGCGGGTGCAGCACCGCCTCTCGGCCGGCAACCGCGCCCACCGCCCGGTGCTCGACGAGCTCAACGACAAGCTGGCCGATCGCTACTTCGCCAACTTCTCGCTGTTCCAGTCGCTGCCCGACGCCTGGGCCATCGACCAGGTATTCCCGGTCGCGCCCCTGCACCGGCTGGGCGAGCGTCCGACGCGGCGCGGCGTCATCGAGGACATCACCTGCGACTCCGACGGGCGCCTCGAGCACTACGTCGACGGCGAGGGCGTGGACAGCACCCTGCCGCTGCATCCCCTGCTCCACAACGAGCCCTACCTGCTGGGCATCTTCCTGGTCGGCGCCTACCAGGAGATCCTCGGCGACATGCACAATCTCTTCGGCGACACCGCCTCGGTGAACGTCGAGCTGGGCGCGGACGGCGGTCACCGGCTGGAGAACGCGCTCGATGGCGACCAGGCCGATGCGCTGCTGCGCTACGTGCAGTTCGATCCCGAGGAGCTGCTGGCGAGCTACCGCGCGCAGATCGCCGCGGCCGCACTCGACGAGGTGCTGGCCGAGCAGTACCTGGACGAGCTGCGCGCCGGCCTGTCTGGCTACACTTACCTGGAAGACTGACGGGCCGCCCGGTCCGCTCGCGGGCCACGCGCCGGCGGCGCGTGCGGCCACCCCCAACCACGAGGAAACCCACGGATGAAGACTGGCGTCATCGGACTGGGTGCCATGGGCGGCCCCATGGCCCTGAACCTGCACCGCGCCGGGCACCTGGCGGCGGTGTGGAACCGCACCCGCGCCAAGGCCGAGGCGATCGCCGCCGAGACCGGCTGCGCGTTGGCCGCGGACCCGGCCGAGCTGGCGCGGCACTGCGAGTTCGTCATCACCTGCGTGTCGGCCGACGAGGACCTGCTCGCGGTGATCGACGCGCTGCTCCCCGGGCTCGAGGCGGGCAAGATCGTCGGCGATACCTCGACGGTCAGCGCCGACACCGCGCGCGAGGCGGCGCGGAGGCTGCAACCCGGCGGCGCGGCCTTCATCGACCTGCCGGTGAGCGGCGGCGTCGAGGGGGCGCGCAAGGGCACGCTGGCGATGATGGCCGGCGGCAGCGCCGAGGTCGTCGACCGCGCCCGCCCGGTGCTCGCCGCCCTCGCCGCGCGGGTGGTGCACATGGGCCCGGTGGGCTCGGGCCAGGCCACCAAGGCGGTCAACCAGATCATGGTCGCCGGGATCGTGCAGGGGATCTCCGAGGCGCTCGCCTTCGGCCAGGCCCAGGGCCTGGACATGGACAAGGTGATCGAGGTCATCGGCGGCGGGGCGGCCGCGAGCTGGTTGCTGCAGCACCGGGGCCCGACGATGGTGCGCGGCGAATACGACGTCGGCTTCAAGGTGGCGCTGCACCTCAAGGACCTGCGCATCTGCCAGGAGATGGCGGCGGCCAAGGGCGCGACCCTGGAGACGGTGGCCGCGACCATGGAGCAGTACCGCAGCCTGATTGAGCAGGGTCACGGCGACGAGGACATCTCCTCGCTGCACCGGTTGAAGCGGGCGCAGTTCCGCTAAGCCGCGCCCGCCTTGCTCGTCGACCGCTAGAGGCCGATGGCGCGCAGGTCGAGGCTGCCTGCCCGCATGGGCGGGCACCAGAAATAGCCGCCGGTCAGCGGCCGGGTGAAGCGGAACAGCGCGTCGGTGACCGCGTCGTCGGCGCCGATCATGCGCCTGAAAAGGGCGTCGAAGGGGTCGCCGAAGGCGACGAACACCAGCCCGGCGCCGGCACGTCGGTCAGGATCCCGGCCTGGGGTTCGCTCATCGTCTCGCTCCTCCCTCGTCGCCCCGGCCGCCGCCTGACGGCGGCGCCGAGGCGAAATGCTTGCGGATCTCCATCACCCGGGAGCGGTTGCGGCCCAGGTCTGAGTGACCCACCCGCGATGCGCTGCGCAGGTGGATCTCGGCGCCCGCGGCGTCGAGGCGGGCCTCGACGTCGTCGACGAAGCCCAGCAGCGGAGTGCTGAAGGTCGCCCACAGGTAATCCTCGGACTCCTCCGCCAGGCGCCCGCCCGCGAACACGATCGCCGCGCGCAGCCGCGCCCAGGCCTCATCCGGGGGCTGGCCGGCAATAGCCAGCGGCGCTTGGTTGCGATTCGGGTAGTCCTCGGTGCAGACGCAGTTCGGGCGCGGCCCGCAGGGCCGCAGCTTGCCCTCGAGCAGCCCGTGGCCGGGCACGAAGCGCGAGTAGACCGCGAGCCCCACCGTGGCGGCGAGGATCAGCCCGAGCACGACCAGCAGGCTGGTCACGACGCTGCGCGCCCGCACGGCCCCGAGGAGTCGCCGCTAGAAGGTCAGGCTTTCCAGGATGGCCTCGATGCCCACGAGCGCGCAGGCGTGATCCGCCTCGCCGCCGGGTGCGCCCGAGATCCCGATGCCGCCGACGATTCCGCCCGAGGCCTCGAAGGGCACGCCGCCGCCGACCATCACCACCCCGGGCAGGTTGCGTATGCCGCCCTCGGGGCGGCCGGGCGCGGTCGCCTCGATCATGTCGACGGTCGCGGTCTTGAAGCTGACCGCCGTGCGGGCCTTGGCGATGGCGGTCTCCACCGTGTGAACCCCGGCGAAGCGATCGCGCAGCACCACCAGCGGAATCGTGGAGCGGTCGACCACGGCGACCGTGACCTGGTAGCCGTCCTTTCGGCAGCGCTCGAGCGCCGCCTTCGCCGCCTTGTAGGCGGTCTCGGGGGTCACCGAGGAGGCCTGGTAAAGGCCCTCGGCGGCCAGCGCCGGCGCGCTCAGGGCGAGCGCGAACGGCACCAACATCGTCCGTAGTATCCACTTGGTCATGGCAGACTCCTTCTGTCGCTGGGGGCTCGCCTACCTTACCCGGGGGCGGGCGGCGCTGCGAATATCCCGCAGGTGCGGTGCGCGCCCAAACGCGGCTCAGCGCTCAGCGAAGGCCGGGTGTTCCACGCGGTCGCCGAGCGCGATGCCGAGCCGCGCGGCGAGACCGGCGTTCAGCTCCAGCACCGCGAGCACCGGCCGCGGCGGGCGAATGCTGCTCAGGGAATGGGGCACGGTGTCCTGGGCGATGTGCACGATGCGCCCGTCACGGTCGATGAACAGCATGTCGAGCGGGATGTAGGTGTCCTTCATCCACATCGACATCGGCCGCTCGCGCCGGTTGAGAAACAGCATGCCGACACGCTCGGGAAGCTCGCGCACGAACATCAGGCCGCGCGCGTGCTGGCGATCGTCGAGCGCCAGGTAGACCGCGAAGGTCTCGCGGCGCCCGGCTGCGGTCACGATCGTGAGCTCGTCGCGGGCGAAAACCTCGGCGAGCGGCTGGCCGTCGGCCGTGACCTGCTCTCCGGCTTGCGCGCCGGCGAGCAGCAGCAGCGCGAACAGAGCGGAGGCGAGGCGAATGGACCGCGCCGGGCGCGCCAAGCGCCCCAGGGGCGGCGCCCGCCCGACGAACCGCGCGGCGCCCCCGGGGTGATTGCCCGTCTCGGCCAAGCTCAGCCCTTCACCTGCACGCGCAGCGTCTGGATCTCCTGGCGGCGCAGGCGCTCCTGGATGCGCGCTACCTCGCGCAGGTTGTCGAAGGGCCCCACCCGCACCCGGTGCCAGATCTCGTCGTCCTTGATGCGCACCGTCTCGATGGTGGACTCGACCCCTAGCAGGGCCAAGCGCGCGCGCATGCTGTCGGCCTGCTCCAGGGCCCGGAAGGAGCCGGCCTGCAGCAGGTAGCTCGCCTTGGGCTCCTCCGCGCGGCCGGGCCGCTCCTCCTCGACGGGGCGCTCGGGCAACACGACCTCGAGCTCGGGCAGGATGGTGTAGAAGTCGAAGCGGGTGCGCGGGGCGCCCGCCGGGCGCTCAGCCGGACCCTGCCGCTCGGCCCCAGCGCCCGCCCGGGCCGCCGCCGGCGCCGGGCGATGCTCGTTAAGATAGACCAGGAAGGCGACGAACAGCCCCAGCGCCAGGCCGACGATCGCCCAGGCCCAGGCGGGCGCGCCCAGCGCTGGCTCGGGGGCGCGCTTGCGCCCCGTGGAGGCCTGGCTGCGGCGGCTGGTCTTCTTGGCGTAGTCGCGGGCCATCGCGGCGCCCCTACATCCGCTGCGGGGCGCTGACGTCGAGCAGCCCCAGGCCGTTGGCGATCACTTGGCGCAGCGCGAAGATCAACGCCAGGCGCGCGTCGCGCAGGCCGTCGTCCTCGACCAGGAACTGGTGGGCGTTGTAATAGGTGTGAAAGGCGTTGGCGAGCTCGCGCAGGTAGTTCACGATCTGGTGCGGCTCGTGGGCGAGCGCTGCCGCCTCCACCACCTCGGGATAGCGCCCGAGCGCCACCAGCAGCTCCTGCTCGTGCGGCTCGGCAAGGCGCGCGAGCTGGGCGAGCCCGGCCTCGCGGTCCCAGCGCAGGCCGCGCTCGGCGGCCTGGCGCTCGACGCTGCAGACGCGCGCGTGCGCGTACTGGATGTAGTAGACCGGGTTGTCCGCCGACTGCGACTTGGCCAGGTCGAGATCGAAGTCCATGTGCTGCTCGCAGCGGCGCATGACGTAGAAGAAGCGCGCCGCGTCGCGCCCCACCTCCCGACGCAGCTCGCGCAGGGTCACGAACTCGCCCGAGCGCGTGGACATCTGCACCTTCTCGCCGCCGCGGTAAAGGATGGCGAACTGCACCAGCAGCACGTCGAGGCGCGCCGGGTCGTCGCCCAGCGCGGCGAGCGCCGCCTTCATGCGCGGCACGTAGCCGTGGTGATCGGCGCCCCAGACGTCGATCACTCGGGAGAAGCCGCGCTCGAGCTTGTCGGCGTGGTAGGCGATGTCGGAGGCGAAGTAGGTCTTCTGGCCGTTGTCGCGCACCAGCACGCGGTCCTTCTCGTCGCCGAAGGCGCTGGAGCGGAACCACAGCGCGCCGTCCTGCTCGTAGACCTGGCCGGCCTCGCGCAGGCGCTCGATGGCCCGCTCCACCGCCCCGCTCTCGGCCAGGCTGCGCTCCGAGTACCACTGCTCGTAGCTGACGCCGAACTCCTTCAGGTCGGCGCGAATGTCGGCGAGGATGGTGTCCAGACCGAGGTCGAAGACCTCGCGGTAGCTTTGCGCGCCGAGCAAGGCCTTGGCGTTGTCGATCAGCGCATCGATGTGCGCCTCCTTGTCGCCGACCGGCGCGTCGGGCGGCACGCCCGCGAACACCGCGCCGAGCGGATGGCGCAGGGCATCGCCGCGCGTGCGGTGCAGAGCGGCAGCGATATCGTAGACGTAGTCGCCACGATAGCCGTTGCCGGGGAACTCGAAGCTCTCGCCGCACAGCCCCAGGTAGCGCAGCCAGACGCTGCTGGCGAGGATGTCCATCTGGCGGCCGGCGTCGTTGACGTAGTACTCGCGCTGGACCGCGAAGCCGCACGCCTCGAGCAGGTTGGCGACCACCGCCCCGTAGGCGGCGCCCCGGCCGTGGCCGACGTGCAGCGGCCCGGTGGGGTTGGCGGAGACGAACTCGACCTGGACCCTGGCCCCGGCGCCCAGGCTCGAACGCCCGTAGGCCCCGCCCTGCGCCAGCACCTGGCTTACCACGTCGCGGTAGGCGGCGGGGGCGAGGAAGAAGTTGACGAAGCCGGGACCGGCGACCTCCACCCGCTCGACCTGCTCGGAGACGGGCAGCGCGGCGGCAATGCGCTCGGCCAGCTCGCGCGGCTTGCGGCCGGCCGCCTTGGCGAGCAGCAGCGCGGCGTTGCAGGCGAAGTCCCCGTGACGCTTGTCGCGGGTGCGCTCAAGCGTGAACGCCACCTCGGCATCCGCGGCCACATCGCCTTCCCGCCGGAGCGCGTCCAAGGCCTGGCGAATGAGCGTTTCGAGGTGGTTCTTCATGCGCTGGGCCGGGTCGCCTGGGTGGGCGCGCGCCAGGGGGGCCGCGCCGGGAACGGGCTATTATGCGGCCTCGCCGCCGCCGTGCAACCGGCCCCGCCCGCTCACAGGATCTCCTGCGGATCGACGTCGATCGACCAGCGCACGCGGCGCGCCTCTGGCAGCTCGGCCAAGGCCGGGACGAGCTCGGCGAGCGCCTGCTGCAGGGCGGGCCGTCGCTCCGCGCGCAGCAGCAGCTGGGCCCGGTAGCGCCCCCCGCGCCGTTCCATGGGTGCGGGCACCGGGCCCAACACCGCGACCGCCGCCGGCCGCCGCTGCAAACGCTCGCGCGCCGCGCGCAGGAAGGCGCCCGGCGCCGCCTCCCCGGGCGCCTCGGCGCGCACCAGCGCCAGGCTGGTGAAGGGTGGCAGACCGGCGGCGCGGCGCTCGGTGAGCGCGGCCGCAGCAAAGGCGCCGTAACCCTGGTGCAGCAGACACTGCAGCAGTGGGTGGTCGGGGTGGTGGGTCTGGATCAGCACCGTCCCTGGCCGCTCCGCCCGCCCGGCGCGCCCGGCGACCTGGGTGATGAGCTGGGCCATGCGCTCGCCGGCGCGGAAGTCAGTGCCATAGAGCCCCTGGTCGGCATCGAGCAACCCGGCCAGGGTGACCCGGGGAAAGTGGTGCCCCTTGGCCAGCATCTGGGTGCCGACCAGGATGCACGGCCCACCTTCGTCGACCCGCGCAAGGCGCGACTCCAGCTCGCCGCGCCGGCGCGTGCTGTCGCGGTCGACGCGGATCACCGGGGTATCGGGGAACAGCCGGTGCAGCACCTCCTCGACGCGCTGGGTGCCGCGCCCGGCCGGGCGCAGATCGGCGCCGCCGCAGTCCTCGCAGCGCGAATCCACGGCGCGTTCCGCGCCGCAGTGGTGGCAGCAGAGTCGCTCGCGGACACGGTGCAGGGTCATGCGCGCATCGCAGCGCCGGCAGGGCGAGGCCCAGCCGCAGTCGTGGCAGAGCAGCACCGGGGCGTAGCCGCGGCGATTGAGGAAGAGCAGCACCTGGTTGCCAGCCCGCAGGGCCTCGCCGGCGGCCTCGACCAGCACCCGCGACAGGCCGCCGTCGAGGTGCTGGCGCCGCAGGTCCACGGCCGCGACGGCCGGGGCACGGGCCCGGCCGGCGCGGCGCGGAAGCTCCAGGCGCGCAAAGCGACCCGCCGCGACGTTCTGCAGGCTCTCCAGCGAGGGCGTGGCCGAGCCCAGCACAATCGGGATGCCCGCGCCCTGCGCGCGCACGATTGCCAGATCGCGGGCCGAGTAGCGAAAGCCCTCCTGCTGCTTGAACGACAGGTCGTGCTCTTCGTCGACGATGATCAGCCCGGGGCGGCTGAGGGGCGTGAACACGGCCGAGCGGGTGCCGAGCACGATGGCGGCCTGCCCGCTCCGCGCACGCAGCCAGGCGCCGAGGCGCTCGCCGTCGGCGAGCCCGGAATGCAGGACCGCGAGCGGGGTCGTGAAACGGTGCCGAAAGCGGGCCACCAGCTGTGGCGTGAGACCGATCTCGGGCACCAGCACCAGCGCCTGGTCGCCCCGCCCGACCACCCGCTCGATCAGCCGCAGGTAGACCTCGGTCTTGCCGCTACCGGTCACGCCGTCGAGCAGATGCACCGCGAACCCGTCCAGCCGGCCCTGCAGGGCGTCGAACGCCGCCTGTTGCTCGGCGTTGAGCCGCGGCGGCTCGTCACGCGCCGACGCATCCTCGACCGGGCTTTCAGCGGGCGGCTCCTCGGCCAGGAAGGTTTCGACTAGGCCGCGCGTCTCCAGGGGCCGGGCCAGGTGGCGCCACGAGCCGAGCCGCGCCTCGATCCCCGCCGCGGTGAGCCCCTCTTCATGCGCCGCGAGCAGCGCCAGCAGGGCCTGCTGCCGGGCCGCCCGGCTTAGGCCAGCGGCCAGCGCCTCGCGGCCCGCTTGAGTCAGTCGCCAGTGCCGCGCGCCGGGCGGGCGCGTTGCCTGCCCAGTGCGCAAGGGTGCCGGCAAGGCCGCGTGCAGTACCTCGCCGACGGGGTGGGCGTAATAGCGAGCCGCCCAGCACAGCAGCTCGAACTCGCCGGGGCTCCAAAGCGGCTCCTCGTCGAGCACCGCCGCGACGCGCTTCAGGCGCGCGCGCGGAAATTCCGAGTCCTCCGCCACCCCGACCACCACGCCCACCACCTGGCGCCGGCCGAAGGACACCCGTACCCGGACCCCGGGCGCGGGCGAGCCGACGGCGGCGGCGCAGGGCAGGTAGTCGAAGCTGCGATACAGCGGCGAGGGCACCGCCACCCGCAGGATGTGTCCGGTGCTCACCGACAGCCCTCGTGCGACGCGGTTGCCGCGCCGCGTGTTTCGGCACGGCGTACGCCACCAGCCCGTTTTTCCTGGCAGATCGACCTAAGCATTCGATATTTCGACAAAAAAGGTCCCGGCGGCGGTGTTGTGGATAACTTTGTGGATGGAATTCGACCCAACCCGGGCCCGAGGGTACGGCTCCCAGGCACCTGCGCGCCCCGCCAGCGCTTTCGGGGGGTCAAAAAGCATATTGGTCAATAAGTTGCAACAGGTTTTTCCGGTGATAGCACGGGTTTATGGGGCAACTTCACGCGCGCGGCCGCCTGCCCCGCAAATGTGCATAACCCGTGCATCCGGCGCCAATTTTTCCTCGAAATCCAGGTAAACGAAATCCCGCGACGCGCGTTGTGAGAAGTGAGAACACCCGAGGGCGCAGGCCCTCATCCAAGCACACAAGCAAGGGAGAACGCCATGCACAGCCATAACCGCAAGTCCCGCCGCGCCCTGCTCGCGGCCCTGCTGAGCCTGCCGCTGGTCGCCACCAGCGCCGCGGCCGCCCCCGGCGATCGCTGGGAGGAGCGCGGCGATCGCATCGACGAGCGCCTCGATGCGCGCGGCGAGCGCA
>JBFKOE010000046.1:0-11655 GCA_041629015.1 Gammaproteobacteria bacterium | reverse complement strand
TCGTCCTTGGCGCTGTTGATGCGCAGACCCGAGGACAGACGCTGCAACGAGATGTTCAGCGCGCTCTGGCTGCGGTCGAGATTGCGCTGCGTGGTCAGCGACGCAATGTTGGTATTGATGATCTGAGGCATTATCGAATCCCCCTGCTGCACCGCCGGCCGTGCTTGGGTGTTCGGCACGGCGGTGGTTCATACCTGGCGGACATACTCCGGGTCGGAATATTCACCGCCTCCGGTCATGGGTATCGGCACCCCACCGGCAAACTTTACGGGCCGCGGAAGACCCGATTAGTGCTTGTTTATCAAGCAGTTTCATGAGTCTCCCGAAGGGTGCGCGGCGGCTCCCGGATGGCGCCGCGGCGAGCCGCCGCGAGGCGGCCCAAGAGGCCCGTGCGACGAGGATTCGCGGCGCTCGCGGGAGCGCTATCAGGGGTACAGGGGGGCGCGGGGCCGCTTAGGCCCGCCGCCGTCGGGGCCCGGCGGGTCCGGCACCGCTCAGAGGAAGTTGAACAGCGACAGGCCCTGGATGCGGGCGAAGGACTGCTGCGCGGCCTGCAGGGCGACCAGCTCCAGGTTGAAGCGGCCGATCGCCTCGGCGTAGTCGAGGTCCTGCACCTCGGAGAGCGTCTGCTCGAGCTGCAGCTTGAAATCGGCGTTGATGTTGCGCTGACCCTCGAGCGAATTGAGCCGCCCGCCGACCCGGGCACGCACGTCGAGGATGTTCTCCAGCCCGAGGTCGAGCTCGCTCAGCACGCGGTTCATGGCGCCGTGGAACTGTGCCCTGGCCGCCGCATCGCCGCCGCCGGATTCCAGGTTCAGCGCCAGGTTCTCGAAGGTGGTGAAGAGGTCCTGCGCCGCGCTCGGCGCGATGTCGAAAGTGTCGCCGTTTGCCGGGGTGCCCTTGATGATCACCTGCGCCTCGCTGGCGCCGAGGCTGCCGCCAAAAGTGATCGCCTCGCCGTCGACGTAGGTGCCGCTCGCCACCAGGGTGTTGGCGCCGGCCGGATCGCGCCGCACCTCGTAGGTGATGGGATCGGTCGGCAGCGCCTGGATGAAGGTGAGGCGGTAGCTGTCGGGCGTGAATGCCGTCAGCACCGTGCCCTGGTCGGCGACGCCGGTGCCGGCACTGGCCGCCCCGGCGCTCACCGCGAAGGTCCCGTTGCCATCGGGTATCGCCAGGAAGACGTCCGCACCCGAGTCGCCGGCCGCGATCTGGCGCCCGGGGCCGACGGCGATGAAGCGCTGGCCCTGGTCGCCGTTGTAGCTGAACGCGCCGCCCGCGGCGACGAAGGGCTGGGTGCGGGTACGGAAGCCGGAGAACAGGTACTCGCCGGTCTCGTCCGTGGTGTTAGCCAGGCGCAGCAGCTCATCGAGCAGCTGCCGCACCTCACTGGCGATGAAGCGCCGGTCGTCCGCGCCGTTGCTGTCGTTGTTGCCCTGCACCGCGAGCTCGCGGGCTCGCTGCACCAGGTCGGTGACACCCCCGAGCGCGCCGTCCTCGAGCCTCAGCCTGGCCTCGGCGGCGTCGATGTTGCGCTGGAACTGCTCGGTGATCGCGGTGGTTTGGGACAGCGCCAGCACCCGCGCGGCCCCCACCGGATCCTCGGCGGGCGTCAGTATGCGCCGCCCCGAGCCGATCTGCAGCTGCGTGCGGCTCGCCTGCGTCTGCTGGTCGAGCATCGACTGGATGGCCTGGTTGAAGACCTGAGCCGTTGAGATTCGCATGGTCGGTTCGCCCTGCCGGTGACTCGCTGCCCGCCGCTCGCGGCTACCTGCTCACCGCGGCGAGCAGGCTGTCGAAGATGCTGCGCGTGATGGAAATCACCTGCGCGGCCGCCTGGTAGGCCTGCTGGAAGCGCACCAGGTTGGCCGCCTCCTCGTCCAGGTTGACGCCGGAGACCGCGTTGCGCGCCGCCACCGCCTGCTCGAGCACGTTCTCCTGCGCCGTACGGGCGATCTGGGCCTGGTTGGTGTTCACGCCGACGGTCGACACCAGCTGACTGTAGGTCTCCTGGTAGCTCGCGGTGCCGTTCTGCAGAATCTTCTGCGCCGTCAGCCCGGCCAGCAGCAGGCTGTTGCGGTTGTCGCCCACCCCGCCCACGTTGGACTCGACCGTGAACACGTCGCCCGTTGCCGGCGTGCCGCTGATCTGGGCCGTCCAGCCATTGAAGCTGATGTTGGCGCCGCTGGAATAGGCGACGCCGACCGCCAGCGGAACGCCGGCGGTCACGTCGAAGACATCAAAGGTGTTCGGGCCGGTGAAGGTGATGCTGACGGTGTTTTGCAGCGCGGGGCTCGGCGGCGCGGGGGCATCCACGCTGCCCTGGCTGATGAGCGCCGCACCGCTGTTGGCCAGCGCCGCCGCCGTGCGGATCGGCGCCGCGGCGGCTATCGCCTCCGGCGTCGCGATCGCGAGCGCGAGGTCGCCGGCACCGGCGCGGGTCGGGCGGATCAGGTAGCTGTCGCCGGCGCTGATGCTGGTGCCGGTGAGGTTCAGGGACAGCCCCTCGCCGGGAATCGCGATAGCCTGCGGGAAGCCGGCCGCCGCCACCGTGGCCACGGTGACGTTGTCGGAAAGGCGCCGAATATTGTAGTTGGCCCCGTCGAAATCGAGCCGGTAATCGCTGGTGGTGAGCGCGCTGACGTCGCTGACCGCCACGCTGACGACGACATCGGTGGTCACCGCGTTGGTGTTGCTCGCCAGCGCGTCCGGGCTGATGGTGGCGAGATCGTTGAAGAACAGGCCGCCGAGGTTGCCGAGCAGGTCCTGGCCCAGCTGGTGCTGGTCGTTCACGGTGTCAGCCACCCCGATCGCCAGGCGGCCGAGCTCGTTCAGCGCCGGCTCCAGCACCTGGCCGCGGAACTGCAGGATGCCGCCGAGCACGCCGCCGCTCAGCCCGCTGGTGATGTTGACCGAGGTGCCGCCGGTGACGAACGCCACCTCGAGCAGCGAGGCGTCGAAGGGGTTGCGGGTCACCGCCAGGCTGTTGGCGCGGTTGCCGACCACCAGGTTCTGGCCGTTGCCGATGAACACGTTGATCGAGCCGTCGTCCTGCTCCAGCGTGGTGACCGCGACCTTCTCCGAGAGCTGGCGCAGCAGCTCGTCGCGCTGATCCAGCAGGTCGTTGGGCGTGGCGCCCTGGCCCAAGCCGCGGAAGCTGATGATGCGCTCGTTGATCTCGGCCAGCGCCCCGGCGATGCCGTTGACCTGCGAAACCGTGCTGTTGAGCAGCAGGTCGGCCCCGTCCTTGACGCTGAGAATCTGGCGGCTCAGCGTTTCAAAGCGCGCCACCAGGCCCTCGGCCGAGCCCAGCACCGCCTGGCGCACGGGCACCGCGGAGGGGAAGTCGGAGAGCTGCTGCAAGGAACCGAAGAAATCATCGATCGCCGGCTGCAGGCCGGCCTGCGGATCGCCGAGCAGGCGATCGATCTGCGAGGCGAAGTCGTGAAAGGTCTCGAGCCGCCTGGACGTGGTGGTGCTGGAGCGCACCTGGTTGATCAGGAACTGGTCGAACACGCGCTCGGTGGTGAGCACCTGCACGCCGTTGCCGACGAAGCCGGCGCCGACGAAACTCGGGTTGCGCTGCACCAGCTCCACCCGCTGGCGCGAGTAGCCCTCGGTGTTGACGTTGGCAATGTTGTGCCCGGTGGTGGAGAGCGCGCGCTGGAAAGCGACCAGCGCGGAGACACCGACACCGAGTACGTCACCGGCGGCCATGGTGGAAACGCCCGCCCTTGGGCAGGCCCTCGCGGTTGTCGATCGCGCGCGCAATCATCGGTTCGATCTCACGTGGTGGATAGCGGCCGCCCGGGGGCGGGCTTGAACTCGGCTCCGAACCCGCGCAGCAGCGGTCGTTCGAGGATCGCCTCGATCTTGCCGGCGTACTCGGGGTCCGTCGCGTAGCCGGCGTCCTGAAGCGCGCGCAGGAAGCGCGGACCGTCCGCGGCCTCGGCAAGCGCCGCCTGGTAGCGCGGGCTGGTACGTAGGAAATCGACGTAGTCGGCGAAGCTCTCGGCGATGGAGCCGTAGCTGCGAAAGACGTGGTGCTGGCGCGCCGCCACGCCGTCCACAAACTCCACCGTCGCCTTGCCCACCGACGCACCCTGCCAGCGGTGATCGGCCTTGATGTTGAACAGGTTGTTGCTGCTGCGCCCGTCGCCGTGGCGAATCACCGCCTGCCCCCAACCGGTCTCCAGGGCCGCCTGGGCGATCAGCACCACGGGTTCGACGCCGAGCGCGGCGGCCGCGCGCCGGGCATGCGGCCAGAGGGACCGGGTGAACTGCTCGGGCGATTCGAACTCCGCCCCCGGCGCGGCCCCGATCGTGGGGGCGGCAACCGGCGCTGGCGGCCGCGGCTGGCGTGCACCGGCCGCGGCCAGCGCTGCGTTCGGCGGCGAGCTCGGCGTGACGGTGGACTCGCCGCCGAGCTGGCGCACCAGCACCTCGGCGAGCCCGATGCCGTTGCGGCGCGAGAGGCTCACCGAGAGCTGCGCATCGAGCATGTCGCGGTACTGGTCCATGGAGCTCGAGTCGAACAGCGCATCGCCCATGCTCGCCTCGCGCATGCTCTTCAGCATCATCTGCACGAACAGGGCCTCGAACTGGCCGGCGACCTCGCGCAGCACCGCCTGACCGTCGCGCTGCGCCGCACCGCGCAGCTGGGCGATCCCGGAGAAATCGGTGTAGACGGGTGCGGTCACGGAGCTGCGCTCCAGTCACGAGCTACGAGTAACGAGTTGCGAGCAGAGCATTGCTCTGCCGGTCTTTCCTTACTCGCCACTCGCCTCTCGGCACTCATCACTAAATCACGATCAGCTCGGCGCGCAGGGCGCCGGCCTCGCGCAGGGCCTCGAGGATCGCCACCAGATCTCCGGGCGCAGCGCCGACCTGGTTGACCGCGCGCACGATGTCGTCCAGGCGCACGCCGGGGCTGAACAGGAACATGCGGCTCTGCTCCTGGGCGACGCGGATGTCGGTGCGCGGCACGACCGTGGTCTCGCCCTCGGCGAGCGGTGCCGGCTGGCTGACGTCGGCGCGCTCGGTGATGGTCACCGTCAGACTGCCGTGGGACACCGCGGCCGGCATGACGCGCACGTGGTTGCCGATGACCACGGTGCCGGTGCGTGAGTTGATGATCACGCGCGCCGGCGCCTCGCCCGGATCGAGCTCGATGTTCTCCAGCAGGGCGAGGAAGGCGACCCGCTGGCCGGGCTCGCGCGGCACGTTCACGCGCACCGATCCGCCATCGACCGGGCGCGCGGTGTCCTTGCCCGCGGTGCGGTTGATCGCCGCGGCCAGCCGGTAGGCCGTGGTGAAGTCCGCGTTGTGCAGGTTGAGCGTCAGCGTGCTGCCGTCCAGGAAGGGGCTGGGTACGGTGCGCTCCACGCTGGCGCCGTTCGGTATGCGACCGACGCTGGGCACGTTCACCGAAATTCGCGAGCCATCCACGCCGGAGGCGCCCAGCCCGCCGACCACCAGGTTGCCCTGGGCGATCGCGTACACCTGGCCGTCGGCACCGCGCAGGGGCGCCATCAGCAGGCTGCCGCCGCGCAGGCTCTTGGCGTTGCCGAGCGAGGATACGGTGACGTCAATGCTCTGGCCGGGCTTGGCGAAGGGCGGCAGGTCCGCGTGCACGGTGACCGCCGCCACGTTCTTGAGCTGCAGGTTCACCTCGGGCGGGATCACCACGCCGAACTGCGCCAGCATGCTCTTGATGCTCTGCACGGTGAAAGGCGTCTGGCTGGTCTGGTCGCCCGTGCCGTCGAGACCGACCACCAGGCCGTAGCCGACCAGCTGGTTGCTGCGCACGCCGGCCACCGAGGCCAGGTCCTTGACCCGCTCGGCCATCGCCGCGCTTGCCGCCAGCAGCGTCAGCAGCACGACGCCCACCAGCGTCACCACGCGACCGAATTCGTTGCCCTTGGTCATGGCGCTCTACCTCCGCCTCAGAAGGGCCAGAAGGCCAGGAAGAACCGCGACAGCCAGCCGTGGCGGCTGGCCTCGGCGACCTCGCCGGTGCCGCTGTAGGTTATCTGTGCGTCTGCCACCTGGGTCGAGAGCACGGTGTTGTCGGCGCGCACGTCCACCGGGCGCACGATGCCGGATACGCGCACAAACTCGTCGCCGCGATTGAGCGTGAGCACCTTCTCTCCGCGTACCACCAGGTAGCCGTTGGGCAGCACCTCGCTCACCGTGACCGTGATGCGGCCGGTGAGCTTGTTGCTCTGCGTGCTCTCGCCCTCGCCCTCGAAATCCTGGGTCGAGTCGACGCTGGCGCCGAGGATCTCCTTGCCGTTTCGGGTCACCGGCCCGCCGAGCAGTGTCGGTCCGGTGATGTCGATGTCGGTCTCGCGCTCGGTGCTCAGGCTCGCGTTCTTGCTGGCGTCGGTCGCCTCCTGAAGGATGATGGTGAGGATGTCGCCGACCCGGCGGGCGCGCTGATCCTCGAATAGCCGCACCTCGAACCCGCTCTGGTAGATGGCGCCATTGCCGCTGCGCGCGATCTCGGCGGCCACCGGGCGCGCCGGCGCGTAGGCCGGATCGCGCGCCGGCGGATTGAGGGCGCAGCCACCCAGTGCGATCGAAGAAAGCAGCAGAGCCAGGCCTGCGTCACTCGGTTTCATGATCCATTCCCCCGTTCAGCCTCGTCGCCGGCTCACAGCTGGTTGGTGGCGAACTGCAGCATTTGATCGGTGGTCGAGATCGCCTTGGAGTTCATCTCGTAGGCACGTTGCGTCTCGATCATGTTCACCAGCTCCTCCACGACGTTGACGTTGGAGGACTCCAGCGACGACTGGATGATGGTGCCGAGGCCGGTCAGCCCCGGGGTGCCGGTCTGCGGCGAGCCGCTGGCCGCGGTCTCGCGGAACAGGTTGTCGCCGATCGGCTGCAGCCCGGTCGGATTGACGAAATCGGCCAACTGAATGTTACCGACCGTGGTCGGCGTGGTGCTTCCGGCCACGACCGCCGAGACCGTGCCGTCGGTGCCGATGGTGATGCTCTGGGTGTTGGCCGGGATGGTGATCGCGGGCTGCAGCTGGTAGCCGCTGGAGGTCACCATCTGGCCCTGAGAGTCGAGCTGGAAGGAGCCGTCGCGGGTGTAGGCGATCGCGCCGTCGGGCAGCAGGATCTGCATGAACCCGCGCCCCTGGATGGCGACATCGAGGCTGTTCGCCGTTTGCACGATGCTGCCTTGCACGAAGAGCTTCTCGGTCGCGACGGTGCGCACGCCGGTGCCGACCTGCAGGCCCGAAGGCAGCTGGGTGTCCTGCGAGGTCTGGCCGCCCGGCTGGCGCACGTTCTGGTAGAGCAGGTCGGCGAACACCGCCCGCCCGCGCTTGTAGCCGGTCGTGTTGACGTTGGCGAGATTGTTGGAAATCACGGACATCCGCGTCTGCTGGGCCTCGAGGCCCGTCTTGGCGATCCACAGCGACTGCGTGCTCATGAGCGGTTTCTCCTGGTGAATCTCAAATCGGTCATGCCCTTTTATCCGGTTACCCGCATCAGCGCGGCCGAGACGCTGTCGTTCTCCTCGGCGGTGCGCATCAGCTTGACCTGCATCTCGAAGCGCCGCGCCAGCGCGATCATGTCGACCAGCGCCGCCACGGTGTCGACATTGCTCGACTCCAGCACGCCCGAAACCACGCGCACCTCGGCATCGGCCAGCGCAGGCGCGCCGTCGCGCGGCCGCAGCAATCCGTCGCCGAGCTTCTCGAGCTGCTCGGGTGGCGGATTCACCAGCTTGATGCGGTCCACCTCGCTCAGCGTGCTGGCCGACTGCCCGACCGGGCGAATGGAGATGGTGCCGTCGGCGCCGATCTCGATCTTCTCGGCCTGCGGGATCGCGATCGGCCCGCCGCTGCCCAGCACCGGGTGTCCGGCCCCGTTGGTCAGCAGACCCTCGGGCGTGATGCGCAGATCGCCGGCGCGCGAGTAGGCCTCCGCCCCGTCCGGCGCCTGCACCGCGAACCAGCCGCGACCGTTGATCGCGACGTCGAGTTCGCGCCCGGTCTCGAGCATCGAGCCCGGCGTCATGTCCACCCCCGGGCGCTCGGCCATTGCCCACACCCGGCTCGGCTGCCCGGCCCCGTACTGGGCCATGGCGCGGAATTGGTTGAGGTCGGCGCGAAACCCCGGGGTGTTGGCGTTGGCCAGGTTGTTACTGTTGGCGCTCTGCGCCACCAACGTCTGGGCGGCGCCGTTCATGGCCAGGTAGATCAGTCGGTCCATGTCGCTGCGCTCCGCTTACGAGTTACGAGTTGCGAGTGACGACCGAACCTTGCCGTCTGCTGGTGACCCATGGCACTTTGTCTCGTCACTCGTCACTCGCCGCTCGCCACTAACGGATGTTGATGATGGTCTGGGTGACCGCATCGGCCGTCGAGATCACCTGGGCATTGGCCTGGAAGTTGCGCTGCGCGGTGATCAGCTTGACCAGCTGCTGGGAGAGATCGACATTGGACTCCTCCAGCGCGCCGGACTGGATCAGACCCAGAGTGCCGGTGCCCGGGCCGCCCGCCAGCGCAACCCCGGACTCGAAGGACTCGCCCCAGCTGGTCTCGCCCAGCTGGCGCAGGCCCTGCAGGTTGCTGAAGGTCGCCAGCGCCACCTGTCCCATCACCCGCGACTGGCCGTTGGTGAAGCGTCCGAAGATGGTGCCGTCCTGCTCGATGTCGATGCTGTTCAGCCGCCCGGTGGTGAACCCGTCCTGGGTCAGGCTGGTCACCGTGAACGGGCTGCCGAACTGGGTGGTGTTGGCGTAGCGCAGCTCGAGCGCCAGGTTGGCGCCGCCGGTGAGCGGCGAGGTCGAAGTGTAGGCCACGCTGCCCGCGACGCTGCCCGCTGGCACCGCCGAGGTCAGCACACCGCTGCTGTTGAAGTTCAGGGTCGCCGGGGTACCGGCGCCGAGACCGGAAGGCACGAACTCGATCGGCGCTCCACCCGGCGGGGTCACGTACAGGAAGCTCGCCCAGGTGTTGGGCGCGGTGCGCCGATAATAGGTGGTTCCGAGCAGGCCGTTGCCCAGCGAGTCGAAGATGGTGGTCGAGGTCGAGTGGCTGAAGGTCGTCGGGTCGGTGGGGTTGAACGGCGAGACGATGATCGGCGAGTTGGCGTCGACGTTCAGATCCAGCGTCATGGTGGTACTCGCCGAGGGGGCGATGTTGGCCGTGGAGATCTGCAGGTCACCCAGCGCGCCGGTGATGTTGCCCGCGGGATCGGCGAGGAAGCCGGTCAGGCGCTGGTTCTGGTTGTTGACGATGAAGCCCTGGCGATCGGCATGGAACTGGCCGGATCGGCTGTAGATCAGCGTGCCGTTCTCGTTCATGCGGAAGAAGCCCTCGCCGCTGATCGCCAGATCCAGGGGATTGTCGCTGAAGCTCAGGTTGCCCTGGGTGAACTGCTGGGCGACGTTGGACAGCTGCACGCCTTGGCCGATCGCGTTGTTGGCGGTCCCGAGGTTGCTCACCGCGAAGATGTCGGCGAACTCAGCGCGCGATTGCTTGAAGCCTACGGTCGAACCGTTGGCGATGTTGTTGCCGATGACGCTGAGGTCCGACGACGAGGCGTTGAGACCGGTAAGTGCGATTTCAAATGGCATGACCCTGTCCTCCCGTTACCGCTAGCCGAGTTGCGATTACATGATCTGGCGCACTTGGGCGAATTCGACCGCCCCCAGCGCGCCCAAGTTGACCGTCAGGCCCTGTCCGGGGCCACCCAATGTGACGCTCTCCACCGGGGCCACCAGCAGCGCATCCACCGCGGCGGTCTCGCCGCCGAGGATGGCCTCGGCCCGCACCGTGTAGAGCCCGGGCGCGGCGTAACTGCCGTCGTCGCGCAGCCCGTCCCACTGGAACTGCGCCAGGCCGGCGGCCTGGGTTCCCATGTCGATGCGCCGTACCAGCTCGCCGCCGGCATTGAAGACGTTGACCGCGAGCTGCGTGGTGCTTGCGGGCAGATCGACCGCGCCGCGCACGCTGCCGCCGCTCGCCAGCCAGCCGCGCGCCGTGGGCACCAGCACGTCGCGCCCGACCAGGGCGGCGGCCTGCAGCGCCTGGTTGGACTGGATGGAGCCGCTCAGTCCGGCGAAGGCCTGCTGCAGCTCCTGGATTCCGGACACGGTCCCGAACTGCGCGATGTCGCCGAGAAACTCGCCGCTCTCCATCGGCTTGAAGGGGTCCTGGTTCTTCAGCTGGGCCACCATCAGCTTGAGGAATTCCGCCTGGCCGAGCCGGTCACGCGGTTGCTCGGCGCTGGCGCTCTGGCCGATGCCCAGGGTTGAAAGGACTTCGTTCTCGATAGCGATGCTCATGGCGTCGTTCTCTCCTTACTGGCCCAGGGTCAGCGTGCGCAGCAGCAGTTCTTTCGAGGTGTTCATCACCTCGACGCTGTTCTGGTAGGAGCGCGAGGCGGAGATCATGTTGGCCATCTCCTCGACCGTGTTGACGTTGGGCAGGAAGATGAAGCCCTCGGCGTCAGCCTGCGGATGCTCGGGCGCGTAGCGACGCTGCAGCGGTGCCGCGCTTTCGACGATCCCGGCGACGCGCACGCCGGCCGAGGCCGGGTCGCTCGCGCGCTCGAGCACGGCCTGAAAGACCGGCTGGCGGGCGCGGTAGGTCGTCGCCTCGTTGCTGCTCACGCTCTCGGCGTTGGCGAGGTTGCTCGCGGTCGCGTTCAGACGCACCGACTGGGCGCTGAGCGCGGAGCCGGCGATATCGAAAATCTTGAACAAGGACATCTCACTCTCCCCGGATCGCGGTCAGCAGCGAGCGCAGCCGACCGCTGAGAAACTGGAGGCTCGCGCGGTACTGCACGGCGTTTTCCGCGAACGCGCCCTGCTCCAGCGAGGCATCGACGGTGTTGCCGTCCAGCGACGACTGCATGGGCACGCGGTAAAGCATGTCCACGGCGCCCGCGCCGCCGGCGGGCGCAATGTGCCTGACGTGGCTGAGTTGCATCGCGGCATCAGACTCGCGACCTTGGCGGGCGTGCTCCAGGGCCGCCCTGAAATCGAAATCGCGCGCCTTGAAGTTGGGCGTGTCGATGTTCGCCAGGTTGGAGGCCAACAGCTGGGCGCGCCGGGCGCGCAGCTTGAGCGCGGCGGCATGAATGCCCAGGGCTGAGTCGATGTCGAGTGGCACGTTGGTCTCCGGCGCATTCGCGATTACGCCGTACGCCGGGCAAGGCCCGTGCCAAACGCGCTAAGTGCTTGAACCCAATCGAATAGGGCCGACCCGCGAGGAAACGCGGGCGGTCGGAGGCGGCAAGACTTGCCGCCGCGGCGGCAAGCGGGGTGCCATTCCGGGTAGCGGCCGCGCGGCCGCTTACTTGAGTCGGTAGACCAGTCCGGCGCGGTGGCGCAGCGGCTCGAAGTGCTCGGCCGCCCCGGGCAGCGACTCCGACTCGCCGAGCAGCAGATAGCCCCGCGGGTACAGCGCCTGGGTGAGCCGGCGCAGGATGTCGCGCTTCAGTTCACCGGAGAAATAGATCAGTACGTCGCGACAGAAGATGGCGTCGAACTGGCCGGCGACGGGGCCGCGCAGCAGGTTGAACTCGCCGAAGCGGACTCTCGGCCCGACCTCCGGGCGCACCCGCCAGCGTTCGCCTGCCGGCTCGAAGTAGCGTCTGAGACGCGCGCCGCCCAGACCACCCTCAATG
>JBFKOE010000045.1:0-11655 GCA_041629015.1 Gammaproteobacteria bacterium | reverse complement strand
TCGAGCGTGCCGAGCGCCGGCATCCCCTCGCCACCGAGTTGGATGGCGGTCAGGGCGTTCATCACCGGCACCATGCTGGCCGCCGCCGGGACCTCGCCGGCGGGCCCGCCCGCCACCGCACCGCCCGGGGCACCCACGAAGCGGCGAAGGGCCAGGTAGGGGTTGGTCTCGCCGGCCGGCACGAAGCCCGGCTGGCCATAGGCGCCCGAGGTGTCGGTGCCACCCGCTGCCGGCGGGGTCTGCGGCGGGCGCTGGTAGGCCGGGCGCTTGACCTCGTGCTTGATGACCGGCAGCACGTCGTTCTTGGCGAGGAACTCGTTGATCTCGCGATACAGGTTCTGCATGCCCGGAATGGCCAGCCGATCGAAAAGCTTGAGCACGATCAGCTTGGCCTTGAGATCGATGTTGATGTCGCGGCAGGCGTCGCGGAAGGACTTGAAGATGACCTCGGGGCCGAGCGGGTTCTGCTCGCTCTTCATCTCCTGGCGGCGCAGCACCAGCATCAGCCGCTTCTCGAGGTGGAACAGCTCCTGGTGGCAGATGTTGCGCACCTTGGTCGCCATGTTGGAGGCGGCGATCGATTCCTCGAGCTCCTCGTGATCGACCAGCGTCATGCTCATGCTGTCGAGCCCGCTGGCCTCGTCGCCGCCGCGCTCGCGCAGCTTGGCGGCGAAGCGCTCCAGGAAGACGCTGCGGCAGCGGCTCTCGACGCTCGAGCGGCGCAGGCGCACCTCGCGCATGGCGTCGAAGTAGACGGTCTGCTCGGTGTTGCTGCCGGCCTTGTCGGCGCGCTCGAAGAGCACGTCGTCCACCTGCTCCATGGTGGCGGTAACGGCGCCGGAGAGGTACTCGGCGATGCGGTCGCGGCAGCCCGTGAGCACTCGCCTGGCCTCCACCGGCGTCAATCTCCCCTGGCCGCGCCCGTAGGCGTGGAGGTCGACGACCTTCCGCTGGTGCCCCTCGCTCATCTCATCACCTCATCAAGGCAGAACTTGCGGAAATTCTGATAGCATTCATACCATGCTGGCCCTGATGAAAACGTGACTGCAGGCGCAAAACCCCGGCCGCCGTTGCGCTAGGCTACACATCAACCGGATGAGCTTCAGATAACGGGAAATTCGATGGCTCAGACACCGAAAGCCCGCAGCGAGCAGCACGCCGACCTCGCGATCCTCCTCGAGGACGTCCGCGAGCTGGTCTCCCCGCCCCAGATCCACTTCGCGCTGCTCGAGGTCCTCAACGACCCCAACTCCGAATCGCGCGACATCGCCGAGGTCATCACGGTCGATCCCAGCCTGAGCGCGCGGCTGCTCAAGATCGTCAACAGCCCCTACTACGGCCTCGCCAAGCGCGTCGACACGCTCTCGCGCGCGGTCACCGTGATCGGCAAGCGCGACCTCTTTCACCTGGCCGTGGCCGTGACCGCCGCCAGCACCTTCGCGCGGCTGCCGAGCACGCTGGTGAACATGGACACCTTCTGGGGCCACAGCGTGCTCACGGCGATGATCAGCCGCGAGCTGGCCAAGGTCTGCGACGTGCTCCACCCCGAGCGGCTGTTCGTCGCCGGGCTGCTGCACGACATGGGCAGCCTGCTGCTCTACCACGAGCGCCCCGAGATCATGCGCGACCTGCTGCTCGCCGCCAAGGGCGACGAGGAGGTCCTCTATCACGCCGAGATCCAGGCCTTGGGCTTCAGCCACGCCGACATCGGCGCCGCGGCGCTGGCCAGCTGGCGGCTGCCGGACTCGCTCTGCCTGGCCGTCGGCTGCCACCACGACCCGCTGGCGGTGCGCGGCGTGAGCCTCGAGCCGTGCATCGTGCACCTCGCCGACTACGTGGCCAACCGCTCCGACCGCGGCGCGTTCGCGGCGGAACACTCGGCCGGCACCGGCGTCGACGAGGAGATCCTGCGCGCCCTGGATCTGAATACCCGGCGGGTGATCGACGCGGTCGAGATCGCGAACGCGACCTTCGACAAGACCCTGCAGCTCTTCCTGCCCTAGGGCGCACGGCCTCGCGGCCGGAACCGCCCGAGCGCCGCGACCGGGACCGCCGATGCCCGAGCGATCTGCCATCGAACGCTTCGTACGCCACACGCTGGGCTGCCGCTGCCCGGAAGAGGTCTTTGAGCGCATCGAGATCGATCGCGAAGCAGGCACGCGTGGCGTGCTGCGCCTCGCCATCGGCGGGCGGCTGCTGGTCTACGTCGCCGCTGAGCCGCGGCGGGACACCTCGGCGGCCGACCTGCCGGCGCTCCTGCGTCGCGGCGTCGAGGACCGCGACGCGAACGGCTTCAACCGCTTGCGCCTGGTGCTCGCCACCACCGATTCCGCCGCGCTAAAAGCCGACGCCCAGGAGGCGCTGGCCGTCATCGCCGCCGGTGACGACAAGGTCCACCTGCACCTCGTCGCGCAGGCCGAGATCCCCGCCGCCCTGGCGCCGCCGGGCTAGCCGCCGATCGCCTTCTCCGCCCGCCGGTAGACGACCCCCAGCGCCTCGGCGACCGACGCGTGCATCATCTCGCCGGCGTGCACGTCGAGGCCATCGCACAGGTGCGCGTCGCCCGCCAGAACAGCGCGAAACCCCCAGTCGGCCAGCGCGCATCCCCAGGTCGCCCCGGCGACATAGTCCTTGATGGCATCGCGGGCCGCGCAGACGGTGTTCGGCTGGGCGCTATTCGCCGTCCTGCAGCGAGATCAGCGAGGCGTTGCCGCCCGCCGCCGTGGTGTTGATCGACAGGGTGCGCTCGGTCGCGAAGCGCAGCAGGTAGTGCGGGCCGCCGGCCTTGGGACCGGTCCCCGACAGTCCCTCGCCGCCGAAGGGCTGGCTGCCGACGACCGCGCCGATCATGTTGCGGTTGACGTAGGTATTTCCCACCCGAAGCCGCCCCTGCAGTGCGCGCGCCCGCCGGTCGATGCGGGTGTGGATCCCCAGGGTGAGGCCGTAGCCACAGGCGTTGATGGCGTCGACGACCGCATCCAGCGCCTCGCCGGGGTAACGCACGACGTGCAGGATCGGCCCGAAAACTTCGCGCTCGAGCTGCTCCATGCCGTCGATCTCCACAGCCAGTGGGGCGAAGTAGTGGCCCTCGGGAAGCTTCTCCGGCAACCGCAGCGCGCAGATCACCCGCCCCTCGCGACGCACCCGCTCGGCGTGCGCCTCGAGCGCCGCCAGCGCCTCGGCGTCGATCACCGGCCCGACGTCGGTCGCGAGCCGCGCCGGGTCGCCGACCACCAGCTCGCGCATTGCGCCGGCGAGCATCTCCAGCACCCGCGGCGCGATCTCCTCCTGCAGGAACAGCACCCGCAGCGCCGAGCAGCGCTGCCCGGCGCTGCGGAAGGCGGAGTTGACCACGTCGACGACCACTTGCTCGGGCAGCGCCGTGGAGTCGACGATCATGGCGTTCTGGCCGCCGGTCTCGGCGATCAGCGGCACGATCGGCCCCGGCCGGGCCGCAAGCGCGGCATTGATCGAGCGCGCGGTGTCCGTGGAGCCGGTAAACACCACCCCGCCCACCCGCTCGTCGGCGACCAGCCTGGCACCGACGCTCGCGCCTGGTCCCGGCAGCAGCTGCAGCACGTCGTGGGGCACCCCGGCCGCATGCAGCAGCTCCACCGCCCGCGCGGCGATCAGCGGCGTCTGCTCGGCCGGCTTGGCGAGCGCGGCATTGCCGGCCGCCAGTGCCGCGCCCACCTGGCCGATGAAGATCGCCAGCGGGAAGTTCCAGGGGCTTATACAGGCGAACACCCCGCGCCCGTGCAGCTGCAGTTCGTTGCTCTCCCCGGTCGGTCCCGGCAGGGCCTCGGGGGCGCCGAACAGCCCCCGCGCCTGCTCGGCGTAGTAGCGGCAGAAATCCACCGCCTCGCGCACCTCGGCCAGGGCGTCGGGCAAGGTCTTGCCCGCCTCGCGCACGGCGAGCGTCATGAACTCCGCGCAGCGCTCCTCCAGCAGGTCCGCCGCGGCGCCGAGGATCTCAGCGCGGCGCGCGGCCGGGGTGCGGTCCCAGGACGGCGCCGCGGCGTGCGCGCGCAACAGCGCCTCGGCAACCTGCGCCTCCCCGGCCTCGATCACCGTGCCCACCGTGCGCTTGACCTCGGCCGGGCTGCGCACGGGGCGGGCCGCTCCCACGGCGCGCTTGCCGCCGATGATGGGCGCGGCCGTCCAGGATCCCTCCGCCGCGCGGGCCATGTCCGCGGCCAGCGCATGCAGCACCTCCTGGTCGCTGAGGTCCAGGCCCCGCGAATTCGGGCGCGCCGGGCCGTAGAGCGCGCGCGGCAGCGGTATGCGCGGATGCGCGGCCCGCTCGAGCCGCTCCACCCGCGTGACCGGATCGGCGACCAGCTCCTCGATCGCGAGCTCCTCGTGGACGATGCGATTGACGAAGGAGGTATTGGAGCCGTTCTCGAGCAGGCGGCGCACGAGGTAGCTCAGCAGGTCCTCGTGCCCGCCCACGGGTGCGTAGATGCGACACTCGATTCCGTCGCCGTCGCGCCCGGTCACCAGCGGGTCGTATAGCCCCTCGCCCATCCCGTGCAGCCGCTGGAACTCGTAGTCGCCACGCTGGCCGGCCAACTCCTGGACCGCCGCCAGGGTGTGGGCGTTGTGGGTGGCGAACTGCGGGTAGAAGGCCCGCGGCTCGGCGAGCAGGCGCTGGGCGCAGGCGATGAAGGAGGTGTCGGTGTTGATCTTGCGGGTGAACACCGGGTAGCCGTCCAGGCCGCGTTCCTGCGCCCGCTTGATCTCCGTGTCCCAGTAGGCCCCCTTGACCAACCGCACCATGAGCCGGCGCCGATCCGCGCGGGCCCGCTCGGCCAGCCAGTCGATCACCGCCAGGGCGCGTTTCTGGTAGGCCTGCACCGCGAGACCGAACCCATCCCAGCCGGCGAGCTCCGGACGGGCGGCCACCGCCGCGATCAGGTCCAGCGACAAATCGAGCCGCTCGGCCTCCTCGGCGTCGACGCACAGACCGATGTCAGCGCCCTTGGCCGCGAGCGCCAGCTCGGCGAGGCGCTCGCCGAGCTCGCCCAGCACCCGCTCGCGCTGCGCGAGCTCGAGGCGGGGATGCAGCGCCGAGAGCTTGACCGAGATGCCGGGTCCGGCGACCGGCCCGCGCCCGCCGGCGGCCTTGCCGATCGCCTGGATGGCGCTGCGGTAGCCCTCGAAGTAACGCTCGGCATCGGCAGCGCTCAGCGCCGCCTCGCCCAGCATGTCGTAGGAGTAACGGTAGCCGCGCGCCTCCTGCTCGCGCGCCCGGCGCAGCGCCTCCTCGATCGAGCGGCCCATGACGAACTGGCGCCCGAGTATGCGCATGGCACGGGTCAGCGCCTGGCGTATCACCGGCTCGCCGCTGCGCGCCACCAGGCGCCCGAGCACGCCGCCGAGGTCGGCCGCGCCGTCGGCACCGAGCTCCATCAGCCGCCCGGTGAGCATCAGAGCCCAGGTCGAGGCGTTGACGAAGACCGAGCCGCTGTCGCCGAGGTGCTCCTCCCAGTTCGCGCCGAGCAGCTTGTCCTCGATCAGCCGATTGGCGGTGTCGGCGTCCGGCACCCGCAGCAGGGCCTCGGCCAGGCACATCAGCATCACGCCCTCGCGGCTCGAGAGGTCGTATTCCTGCAGGAAGGCGTCGAGGCCGCCGCGACCGGCGCCGTGACCGCGCATCTGCGCCACCAGCGCCCCGGCGCGGCGAGCGATCCGCTCGCGCAGGTCCCGCGGATAGTCGAGCCGCGCGCGCAGGAACTCGAGCGCCGCCGGCTCCTCGGCCCGGTACCAGGCGTTGATCGCGCGGCGCGCCTCGTCGCTCAGCGCGGCCACCTGCGCGAACTCGCTGTTCTCGGCCTGCCCTTTCAAGCTACTGGACCTCACAAAGAGAAAGGGCCCGGAGACGCCCCCGAGCCCTTCCGGTCTACCACTGCGGGAGCGGCCTTACTTGTAGTCGTACATGCCCTTGCTCCACTCGTAGACGACGTAGCCAGGCGCGGTCACGTCACCCTTGCCGTCGAAGCCGATCTTGCCGAGCACGGTGTCGAACTGCCCGGCCTTCAGGGCCTTGATCACGGCCTCGGGCTTGGTGGTGCCGGCCTTGGCGGCCGCCTGTGCCCAGGCTTGGATGGCGCCGTAGGTGTAGAGCGTGTAGCCCTCGGGCTTATAGCCGCTGGCCAGGAACTTGTCGACCACGGGCTTGGCGGTCGGGTTCTTGGCCGGATCGGGGCTGAAGGTCATCAGCGTGCCCTCGCCGGCGTCGCCAGTGATGCTCCAGTACTCGTCGGTGACCAGGGCATCGCCCGACATCAGGGTGGCGCTCATGCCCTGCGCGCGCGCCTGACGCACGATCAGCCCGGCCTCGGTGTGGTAGCCGCCGACGTAGATCAGCCCGATGTTCTCGGCCTTCATCTTGGAGACCAGCGCCGAGTAGTCCTTCTCGCCGGCCGTGTAGGCCTCGTACATGGTTGGGTTCTTGCCGCGCGCCTTGAGCCGCGCCATGGTCTCGTCGGCCAGACCCTTACCGTAGGCAGTCTTGTCGTGCAGGATCGCCACGTTGGTCTTGCCGAACTTGTCGACGATGTAGTCGCCAGCGACGATGCCCTGCTGGTCGTCGCGCCCGCAGGTGCGGAACACGTTGCCCAGGCCGCGCTCGGTCAGCTGCGGGTTGGTCGAGGCCGGCGAGATCTGCACGATGCCTTCCTCGGCGTAGACGTTGGAGGCGGGGATCGAGGATCCGGAGCAGAAATGCCCGGCCATGAACACCACCTTCTTGTTGACCATCTGGTTGGCCACCGCCACCGCCTGCTTGGGATCGCAGGCGTCGTCGCCGATCTCCAGCTTCAGCTTCTGGCCCAGCACTCCGCCCCTGGCGTTGATGTCGGCCACGGCCATCTCGGCGCCGCGCCGCATCTGTTCGCCGAAGGAGGCGTACTGCCCAGTCATGGGGCCGGCGGTCGCGATGGTGATCTCGGCCTGCGCGGCGCTCGCCGCGATCATCGCGGCCGCCGCAAAAATACCCGTCATGATTCTCTTCATTCCAGCTTCTCCTTATCGTTTGCCTCTCAAATCAGCCCGCGGGTCAATCCCGCGGTCCGAATCCGGGAATGCCGCCGGGTCCCGACCCCCGGGTTCCCGGCCCGACCCCGTGAGGGTCGAAGGCATCCCATAAATCTAGCAGCACATGGCGCGCTTACAACGTCTCCCGCCCGGGGCTGGCGGTCTCGCCGCCGCCCCGCTCGCGGTAGCTCCACGGCGAGGTCCGGCGGTACTGCCAGGGGTACTGGGTCACCATCTTCTTCACGCTGCCCAGCCGGTAGGCCACAAGGCCGTAGGCGTTGAGCACGAGGACGTCGAGCACCAGGCCCGAGAGCGAGAGCAGCGTGCCCTCGAATAGGGCGAAGATCAGGAAGCGGCAGGCGAAGCCCAGCAGGCTGCAGTAGCCCACCACCTGCCACCACGGCTTCCAGGTCAGCGCCACCGCCTGCCCGGTCATCCAGGCCGCGAACCCCATCAGCACGAAGGTGACCGCGACGTACACCGCGAGCGAAGTTCCCAGGATCGCTTCCACCGCGCCTTCCCCTACGCCCGCTCGAAGCGCCGTCGCGCCGGCGCGTTCAATGCCCGCCCTCCAGGTAGGCGGCCCGCACCTCCTGGTTGGCTAGAAGTTCCTTGCCCGTGCCGCTCATCACGATCCGCCCGTTCGCCAGGACATAGGCCCGGTGGGCGAGCTTGAGCGCGTGGTAGGCGTTCTGCTCGACCAGGAAGATGGTGATCTGCTGCTGCTGGTTGATCTCGCGGATGACCGCGAAGATCTGCTTCACCAGCTTGGGCGCCAGCCCCAGCGAGGGCTCATCCAGCAGCAGCATGCGCGGGTGGCTCATCAGCGCGCGGGCGATCGCCAGCATCTGCTGCTCGCCGCCCGACAGGGTGCCGCCGCGCTGGCCCTGGCGTTCCTTAAGCACGGGAAACAGATCGAACACCCGCGCCAGGTCCCGCTCGAAGTGCCGCGGGTCGGTGGTGGTCGCGCCCATCTGCAGGTTCTCGAGCACGCTCATGCGCGGGAAGATACGGCGACCCTCGGGCGACTGCGCGATGCCGCGCCGCACGATCTCGTGGGTAGCGAGCCCGCTGATCTCCTCGCCGTCGAACACGATGCTGCCGCTGCGCGCCCGCGGGCTCCCGCACAGCGTCATCAGCAGCGTCGACTTGCCGGCCCCGTTGGCGCCGATCAGGGTGACGATCTCGCCGCGGTCCACCTCGACGTCCACGCCGCGCAGGGCGTGGATGTTCCCGTAATAGGTATTCACGCCGGAAATGGTCAGCATCCTGTCCGCGCTCAAGACCGCATCCCCGCGCTCAGTCCCGCGCTTCCGGGCCACCGATGTCGTCGGCGACCTCGGCGGGCAGTTCCTCGTCTTCCTCCTCGCCGAGGTAGGCCCTGATGACCGCCGGATCGTTGCGCACGAACTCCGGCGTGCCATCCGAGATCCTGCGCCCGTAGTCGAGCACGACGATGTGGTCGGAGATCCCCATCACCACGCTCATGTCGTGCTCGATGAGCAGGATGCCGATACCCTCGCGCTCGCGGATCGAGAGCAGGAGCTTGTTGAGGTCGGCCGACTCGCGCGGATTCAGCCCGGCCGCCGGCTCGTCCAGGCACAGCAGTACCGGCCGGGTGCACATGGCGCGGGCGATCTCCAGGCGCCGCTGATCGCCGTAGGGCAGGTTACCCGCCTCCCAATCGGCCTTGTCGAGCAGATTGACCCGCTTCAGCCACTCGCGCGCGAACTCGATCGCGCGCTGCTCAGCATGCCGGTAGTGAGCCATGCCGAACAGACCTCCCACCGTGTAATAGGAGGCCTTCATCAGCGGGTTGTGCTGGGCGACGATCAGGTTCTCCAGCACCGTCATCTGGGCGAACAGCCGAATGTTCTGGAAGGTCCGCGCCACCCCGGCCATGGCGATGCGAAATCCCTCCATGCGCTCGAGGTAGCGGACGCGCTTGCCCGCGTGCAGGGTCAGGCGACCCTCGCCGGGCCGGTAGAAGCCGGTCAGGCAGTTGAACACCGTCGTCTTGCCGGCCCCGTTCGGGCCGATGATCGCGGTGATCTCCTCGGCGTGAGCGGTGAAGGAGAGATCGTTGATGGCGACCAGGCCGCCAAAGCGCATGGTCAGATGCTCGACCTCGAGCAGCGGGCGGCGCGCCACGACCGACTCGCTCGCGGCGCTCACGGCGGCTCCTCGCTGCCCCCGCCCTTGGGATGCAACCTGAGGGTGGGCTCGCGGTGCGCCAGCAGACCGCGCGGCCGCCAAGCCATGATCAGGACCATGGCGCCGCCGAACAGCAGCATGCGGAACTGGGCGAACTCGCGCCCCAGCTCGGGGAGCAGGATCAGCGCGATGGCGGCGAGCACCACCCCGATCTGGCTGCCCATGCCGCCCAGCACGACGATGGCGAGGATGGTGGCCGACTCGATGAAGGTGAAGCTCTCGGGACTGATGAAACCCTGGCGGGTCGCGAAGAACGAGCCGGCGAAGCCGCCGAACATGGCGCCGATGGCGAAGGCGGTCAGCTTGGTGTTGGTCGGGTTGATACCGAGCGAGCGACACGCGATCTCGTCCTCGCGCAGCGCCTCCCAGGCACGCCCCACCGGCAGCCGGCGTATGCGCAGGGTGAAGAAGTTGGTGATCAGCGCCAGGATCAGGATCAGGTAGTAGAGAAAGATGACGCGGTGTATGCCCGCGTAGTCGATCCCGAAGAAAGTGTGGAAGGTGACCTCGCCCTCGGCCGGAAAGCGAGTGAAGTCCAGCCCGAAGAACGAGGGCCGCGCGATGTTGGAGATCCCATCGGGGCCATTGGTGACCGGGTACCAGTTGAGCAGGATGATACGGATCATCTCGCCGAAGCCGAGCGTGACGATCGCCAGGTAATCGCCTCGCAAACGCAGCACCGGGAACCCGAGGATGACGCCAAAGAAGGCGGCGAACACGCCGGCCAGCGGCAAGCACACCCAGAACGACCAGTCATAGGTCGTCGCCAGCAGCGCGTAGCTGTAGGCGCCGACCGCGTAGAAGGCGACGTAGCCCAGATCGAGCAGGCCCGCCAGGCCGACCACGATGTTCAGACCCCATCCGAGCATGATGTAGATCAGCACCGTGGTGGCGATATCCATCGAATAGCGGTTCGCGAGCGGCGTGAACGGCAGGATCACCGCGAAGGCCAGCGCCGCGAGCACCAGCCAGTTCATGTAGGGACTGACCACCGTCGCGGCCTGCGATAAGACCGTCGGACCCTTCTTGGGAGCGCGCAGCGATCGGCGCAGCGCCAGCGCGATGCGCCCCACGAACACCGCCAGCACGCCGTAGACGACCCAGTCGAAGCGGGTCTCGATGCCCAGCCCGCCGGTGATGTCCACGGTCTTGAAGCCGACCAGGGGCAGGGCCAGGACCAGGGCCACGGCCGCTGCCAGGGCGCCCTCTTTCAGGATGGCGAGCAGATCGACGCCGCGCGCGCCGGCGACCAGTGTCTGCGCCACGGTCTCGTTGGCCATGGTTTCAGACCTTCTCGACCTCGGGCGTGCCGAGCAGCCCGGTAGGTCGGAAGATCAGCACCAGCACCAGGATGGAGAAGGCCGCGACGTCCTTGTACTCGGTGGTGAAGTACCCCGACCAGAAGGCCTCCACCAGGCCCAGGATCAGCCCGCCCAGCATGGCGCCGGGCAGCGAGCCGATGCCCCCGAGCACGGCCGCCGTGAAGGCCTTGATGCCAGCGAGGAACCCGATGAAGAAGTCGACCACGCCATAGTAGAGCGTCACCATCACGCCGGCCACCGCCGCCAGCGAAGCGCCCATGATGAAGGTCGCGGAGATGGTGCGATCGACGTTGATCCCGAGCAGGCCGGCCATCTTCTGGTCCTGCTGGCAGGCGCGCTGCGCCCGACCCAGCGCGGTGCGCCCGATCAGCAGCGCAAAGGCCACCATCAGGCCGATGGTCAGCACCCAGATGATGATCTGGATGAAGCTCAGCTGGACGACGAAATCGCCCTCCTGGAAGACAGAGAACCCGCCCTGGATGATCGGCTGCAGCGGCCGCACGCGCGCGCCCTGCAGCAGCTGCACGTAGTTCTGTAGGAAGATCGACATGCCGATCGCGGAGATCAGCGGCGCCAGGCGCGGCGCCCCGCGCAGCGGCCGGTAGGCGACGCGCTCCAGCGTCCAGCCGTAGCAGGCGGTGAACAGCATGGCGACGATCAGCACCACGATCAGCGCCAGGGGCACGTAGGTGATGCCCATGGCGCCGAGCAGTGTGAAGGCGATGATCGAGAGGAAGGCACCGATCATGTAGATCTCGCCGTGGGCGAAGTTGATCATGCCGATGATGCCGTAGACCATCGTGTAGCCGATGGCGATCAGGCCGTAGATCATGCCCAGGGTCAGGCCGTTGATCAGCTGCTGTAGGAAGTAGGCCATCAGGACGCGCTTTCTGGCGCGGGAGCCGCCCCGCGCATGGTCATATCCCCGCCATGCCCCGCCGCGCCCGGCAGCTGCTTCGACACACGCCGAACTCCCAGGGCCGGCTCCGGATCTTCTCGATCACGCATGTCTTGGAAGTCTGTCTCGGGCTGCGCGCAGCCACCCGCGGTCTTGTTCTTGGTGCGCCGCGTCCGGCGGACG
>JBFKOE010000044.1:0-11802 GCA_041629015.1 Gammaproteobacteria bacterium | reverse complement strand
TTGACCAGCGGCGCGGCCTGAAATCGCGCAAACTCGTAGTCGAAGGAAGCGTAACCCCTGCTCACCGACTTCAGCCGATCGAAGAAGTCGAGCACCACCTCGCTGAGCGGCAGATCATAGGTCAGCGACACCTGCGAGCCCAGGTATTGCATGCGCTTCTGCACCCCACGCTTCTCGATGCACAGCCCGATCACCGCGCCCAGGTGGTCCTGGGGCACGAGGATGTGCGCCTCGATGATCGGCTCGCGGATCTCGCGGACCTCGTTCGAGGCCGGCAGGCGTGACGGATTGTCGACCTCCAGGATTTCCCCACCGGTGGTCACGACTTGGTATATCACCGTTGGCGCGGTGGTAATGAGGTCCAAGTCGTACTCGCGCTCCAGCCGCTCCTGCACGATCTCCATGTGCAGCATGCCGAGGAAACCGCAGCGAAACCCGAATCCCAGCGCCTGGGAGGTCTCGGGCTCGAAGTGCAGCGCGGCGTCGTTCAGGCGAAGCTTGCGCAGGGCATCACGGAACGGCTCGTAGTCCTCGGAATTGACCGGGTAGACGCCGGCGAACACCCGCGGCTGGACACGCTTGAATCCGGGCAGCGGCTCGGCCGCCGGCCGCGCGGCCTCGGTCACGGTGTCTCCGACCGGTGCCCCATCGATCTCCTTGACGCCGGCGATCAGATAGCCGACCTCGCCGGCCCGAAGTTCGGGCTGCGCCCGCATCACCGGGGTGAACACCCCGAGCTGCTCGGCGTGGTGGGCGCGGCCGCTCGACATGATCTGGATCTTCTGGCCACGGCGCAGCGTTCCCTGCACCACCCGCAGCAGTGAGACCACGCCGACGTAGTTGTCGAACCAGGAATCGACGATCAGCGCCTTGAGCGGCGCCTCGGGGTCGCCCGCGGGGGCGGGTATGCGCCGGATCAGCTCCTCCAGCAGTTCGTCGACCCCGGCACCGGTCTTGGCGCTGACGCGCAGCGCAGAGCGCGCCTCGAGACCGATGATCTCCTCGATCTCCACGCACACCCGCTCTGCATCGGCTGAAGGCAGATCGATCTTGTTCAGCACCGGCAGGACCTCGAGGCCCTGGTCGATCGCCGTGTAGCAGTTGGCCACGCTCTGCGCTTCCACGCCCTGCGCCGCATCGACCACCAGCAGCGCGCCTTCGCAGGCCGACAGGGAACGCGAGACCTCGTAGGAGAAATCCACGTGGCCGGGCGTGTCGATGAAATTCAGCTGATAGGTTTCCCCGTCGCGCGCCCGGTACGCGAGGGTGACCGCCTGTGCCTTTATGGTGATACCGCGCTCGCGTTCCAGATCCATCGAATCGAGGACCTGCTCCTTCATCGAGCGCTCGTCCAAGCCCCCGCACGCCTGGATGAAGCGATCCGCGAGCGTCGACTTGCCGTGATCGATGTGCGCGATAATTGAGAAGTTACGGATCTTGTCCAGGTATGGCACGCTGCGGCTCCGGGAGCGCGGCGCCCCCGCCGTGGCCGTGGCCCGCGCGGGCCGTAGACCGAAACAGGCCGCGTGCAGCGCACCCGCCACACGCGGCCCCGGCTTCAAGCGGCGCAGTATACCCTATACCCGATAGCCCAGACAGTCGGCGAGACGCTGCTCCTGCAGGAAGTAGTGGCAGATCTCGTGCTCCTCGACCATCAGCACGGGGACCCGCTCGCCGAACCGCTCTTCGAGATCCGCGTCGCCCTCGATGTCGATGAACTCAACATCCAGGGCGCCGCTTCGCTGCCAAGGCGCCAGCGCGCGCAGCATCTCCTCGCACAGGTGGCAATACCCGTGACCGTAGACCCGCGCCCGCCGCGCCGTCACTCGGGGATCTTCAGGGCGAGGAAGATCGGGCCGTTCTTGCGCTGGACCAGCACGGCAACCGACTTGCCCTCCGGCAGATCCTTGACCTGGCTCTCGAATTCGGCGACGCCGGCAATGCGCTGATTGTTGAGCGACACGATCACGTCGCCTTCGCGAATACCCGCGTCCTTGCCCACGCCGTCCGCGACGCCGCTGACCAATACGCCACCCTTCTCGATCCCGAGTTCCTTGCGCTGCTCCTCGGTCAGCTCCACCGTCGCGATGCCCAACCGGTTCTGGGGACCGCTGGAGGGCTCGCCGGCCGCGGCCCGCAGCTCATCCTCGCTCGGCAGCTCGCCGATCACGACCCGCAGGGTGCGACGGTCGCCGTTACGCAGCACCTTCACCGGAACCTCGCGGCCCACCGGCGTGCTTCCCACCAGCGGCGGCAACTGACTGGAGTTGGCCACGTCCCGGCCGTTGAATTCCAGCACCACGTCGCCAACCTCGAACCCGGCCTTCTGGGCAGGGCTCTCGGGCAGCACCCGCGCGACCAGCGCGCCCTGCGGCTTGTCGAGACCGAAGGACTCGGCCAACTCCCGGGTCACATCCTGGATCAATACGCCCAGCCAGCCCCGCACCACCTTGCCATGGGTCTTGAGCTGATCGGCGACGCTCATCGCCATGTCCATCGGGATGGCGAAGGACAGGCCCATGAATCCGCCGGTGCGGCTGTAGATCTGGGAGTTGATGCCCACCACCTCGCCCTTGAGGTTGAACAGGGGTCCGCCGGAGTTGCCCGGATTGATGGCGACGTCGGTCTGGATGAAGGGCACGTAGTTCTCGCGTGGCAGGCTTCGCCCCTTGGCGCTCACGATGCCCGCGGTGACCGAGTGATCGAAGCCGAACGGCGAGCCGATCGCCAGCACCCACTCGCCCACCCGCAAGTCCGTGGACTTGCCGATGCGCACCACCGGAAGATCCTGCGGCGTTTCGATCTTGATCAGCGCGATGTCGCTGCGCTCGTCGAGCCCCACCACCTTGGCCTCGAGCTCGCGGCGGTCGCTCAGGCGGACGATGATCTCATCCGCCCCCTTGACCACGTGCGCGTTGGTCAGCACGAAGCCGTCCTTGGAGATTATGAAGCCCGAGCCCAGCGACTTGGAGTCGAACTCCTCCGGCTCGCCACCCTCGCCCTCGCCGAAGAAGCGCCGGAACAGGTCGCCGAACGGGCTGTTCTCGGGAATCTCCGGCATCTGGAACCCGTGCGGCAGCCGCCGCTCGCGCTGCACCTTCTGGCTGGTGCTGATGTTGACAACCGCCGGGCTGTTGGCCTCGACCAGCGAGGTGAAATCCGGCAACTCGCGGGCGGTCGCAGTCGACATCAGGAACAATCCCGCCACCACCGCCGTGAACATGTAAACGCGCTGCAAATAGGCGCTCATCGCAACTTCTCCTGTATACCGTCGCCTTGACGGTGGATTGACCCAGTAAACCGCGCCGCGCTCGACGGCGCGGCCCACAACGACCCTAACCCTTCGGGATCCGCAGCCTCACTCGGCGGCGGCCCGCTGGTAGCGCACCGCGCCGCCGATGGCCTCGACCGTGACCGGGGGCACTTCACCGACCACGGTGACCTGATATCCGCCGTCGTGGCGGCCGAAGGCGCTGACCGCCCCCATGCGCGAGGAACCGAGCAAGCCCTTGCGGCCGTCCATGCGCTCCAGGTAGACCGACACCGTTGCCAGGCCATCGGAGAACATCATGTGCCCCACCGGCGCCGCGCTGCCCGGCATCTCCTCACGGCCCTGAGCCGTCAGCTCGAAGCCGGCCGGCAGCGACCCGATCTCCCATGGCCCCTGACCCTGCCCCGCGCCCGGATCGCCCGCGGGCGGTTCAGGCGCGGCGCGTTGCGGGGTCTGCGCGGCGGAGTTCCATGAAGGGCTCAGCATGCTCTCCGGCACCCTGTCGCGCAGCGTGAACTCAACGAACATCACCTGCTCTAGCGCGGCGCCGCGCTCGTCGAAAAGCTCCGCCTTGAGGGGCAGGGCCGTTTCCTCGTCGAGCCACACCCGGTAGCCGTAACGGTACTGATCACGCGGCTCGACGACGATCTGCCGCACCGGGCGCGACGCCACGCGGTCCGGCTCCCCCAGTTCGAACCGGTAGTGCCGGCTCAGGCGCTCGAACGCCTCGCCGAGCACCGCCGGGAAAGGCACCCCGCGCTCGCCCTTCTCGGCGAACACCGAGCGGGCATCGGGCAGGATGCTGGTCACCGAGCCGCCGTCGCGAATGACCTCCCTGTGCGAGCCGTTGAGCGACACCAGGCGCTCGCGCTCGCCGCGCTCGTCCACCGAGCGCACGATGCGCATCGACTCGAGCCGGCTGCCGTGCAGGTAGACGAAGGTTCCCTCGTAGCTCGCGCGCTGCAACGAGGCATTCATGCGCTCCAGCCAGGCTTGGGGGTCGTCCCCGGCGGCGCCCACGGCCGCCGACCAGATTCCGGCCAGGAGCGCGAAACCGCCGAGGCGCGGCCCCATCCGCTATTCGCCGCGATCGTAGCCTACGATGCGGGCATGGGGCGGCACGCCGCGCATACCCGCCGAGGAGGCGTATTCGCTGTGATTGACCAGATAGTCGTTTAGGCGCCGCGCCACCTCGGGGTCGGCCGCCTCCCACCGCGTCGCGCTCGAGGCGCGCCGAATGGGGACGCTGACCGGGGCACGCGGCGTTTGCGCGGCAATCTGCGGCACCGCCGCCGGTCCGGGGGTGAGCGGGCCGTTAGCGCGGATGCCGAGCAGCGCGAACAGCGCGACCGAAGCGGCGATGCCAAACCCGACCAGCGGCTTGCGCCACGATCGCTGGCCCCCGGCCAGCATTGCCGCGCCCGTCTGCGCCGGGGCGTCACCGCGCAATTCCTCGTCGAGCCGATCGGCCATGCGGTTGCTGAACATCTCGGGCAGCCCGCCCTTCATGGCGTCGCGGATCAGGTGGTAGCGCTCCAGCCTGAGGCGCAGCGCCCGGTCCTCCTCGACGCGTTTCAATAGCAGCGGCACCTCTTCCGTGGGCAGCTCACCGTCCATCCATGCCGACAACTGCTCGCCAACCTTGTCGGTCATCGCCTTCCCCTCGTCTCTCGTCAAACTCACTTCACCAAGTGCTGCAGCTTCTTGTCGATGGCCTCGCGCGCCCGGAAGATCCGCGAGCGGACCGTTCCGACCGGGCAGGACATGGTCTGCGCGATCTCTTCGTAGCTCATGCCTTCCATCTCCCGCAGGGTGATGGCGGTGCGCAGGTCTTCGGGCAGATCCTCGATCGCCTGGAAGATGGTGCGCTCGATCTCGTCGCGCAGCATCAGGTGCTCGGGAGTTGCCACGTCTTTGAGACGCCCGAAACCCCCGTTTTGTTCCAGGACCTGAGAGTCGATATCGGTTTCCACGGGGCGTCGTCCCTGCGCGATCAGATAGTTCTTCGCGGTGTTGATTGCGATGCGATACAGCCAGGTGTAGAAGGCGCTGTCACCCCGGAACTTGGGCATCGCCCGGTAGGTCTTGAGGAAGGCCTCCTGAGTGACATCCATCGCCTCGAAGGGATCTTTGACATAGCGGGACACCAGTTTCAGGATCTTGTGCTGGTACTTGCGCACCAGCACGTCGAACGCCATGCGCTCGCCCTGCTGGACGCGCTTGACCAGGTCCTGATCGACACTCCGCTCGCCCATGCGGGCACGCCCTTCCTCACGCGCGGGCGCGCCCGGCCGCATAGTGGGGTAGACAATGACCCTTGCGGATAGTTCGCCCGCCAAAACAGTGGTTTCCGGATCGGCCGGGGCCGGGGATTTACCGCCTGGACCCCTCGCGGTACGCTAGCCTGCGCTACCCTGGCCGCCCGCCTGCCGGCGTCAACATACCCCATTGCTTCCCGAGCGCTCAAGGCACCATGCACCGCCACAGCCATGACGTGTTGATCGTCGGCAGCGGCGCCGCCGGGCTGACCCTGGCGCTGCGGCTGGAGCCCGCGCTGAGCGTCGCGGTGCTTTCGAAGGACCGACTCGAGGAGGGCAGCACGCTTTACGCGCAGGGCGGCGTGGCCGCGGTGCTGGACGAGGCGGACAGCATCGAGAGCCACATCGAGGACACCCTCAATGCGGGCGCCGGTCTTTGCGACCCGAGGGTGGTGCGCTACGCGGTCGAGCGCGGGCGCGCCGCCATCGACTGGCTGATCGGCGCCGGCGTCCCCTTCACCCGCAACGAGGGGCCGCGGGCCGGCTACCACCTGACCCGCGAGGGCGGCCACAGCCAGCGCCGGGTGATCCACGCCGCCGACGCCACCGGCCGCGCGGTCGAGACGACCCTGGCGGATGAGGCCCGGAGCCGACCCAACCTTTCCCTGTTCGAGCACCACGTGGCCGTGGACCTGATCACCGGCGCCAAGCTCGGCATGGCCGAGAACCGATGCGTGGGTGCCTACGTGCTCGATCGCCGCAGCGGATCCGTGGAGCTGTTCCAGGCGCGCTTCGTGGTGCTGGCCACGGGCGGCGCCAGCAAGGCCTACCTCTATACCAGCAATCCTGACGGCGCCACGGGCGACGGCATCGCCATGGCCTGGCGCGCGGGCTGCCGGGTGGCCAATCTGGAGTTCAACCAGTTCCATCCGACCTGTCTTTATCACCCGCGCGCCAAGTCGTTCCTGATCTCGGAAGCGGTGCGCGGCGAGGGCGGCGTGCTGCGCCTGCCTAGCGGCGAGCGCTTCATGGAGCGTCACGATCCGCGCGGCGAGCTAGCGCCGCGCGACATCGTCGCCCGCGCGATCGACCACGAGATGAAGCGCCTGGGAGCCGACTGCGTCCAGCTCGATATCAGCCACAAGCCGGCGGAGTTCGTCCGCGGCCACTTCCCGACCATTCACCAACGCTGCCTGGAGTTTGGCTTCGACATCACCCGCGAACCCATACCGGTGGTGCCCGCCGCGCACTACACCTGCGGCGGGGTGGTCACCGACCTCGACGCCCGCACCGACGTGCCCTGCCTCTACGCGATCGGCGAGACGGCGTTCACCGGCCTGCACGGCGCCAACCGCATGGCGAGCAACTCGCTGCTCGAGTGCCTGGTTTTCGCGGCGGCCGCGGCGACCGACATAGCGCACCGCGCGACCTCGGTGCCGGCCCCACCGGATGCCCCCCCGTGGGACGAAAGCCGGGTCACGGACTCCGACGAGGAGGTGGTGGTGGCGCACAACTGGGACGAGCTGCGCCGTTTCATGTGGGACTACGTCGGCATCGTCCGAACCAACAAGCGCCTGGAGCGCGCCCGCAACCGGGTCGAGCTGCTGAAGCGCGAGATCGCCGAGTATTACGGAAACTTCCGCGTTACCGGCGATCTTTTGGAGTTGCGCAACCTGGTCGCCGTCGCCGAACTCATCATCCGCTCGGCGATCTCCAGGCGCGAGAGCCGGGGCCTGCATTTCACCCTGGACTACCCGCAGCCCGACGAATCCGGACCGCCGGCACCCACCGTCCTGACTCCGTACTGAGCACCCCCGGCGCCGGGCTCAGCGCCCGGGCAGCCAGCCGCGCCAGCCGGCCCGGCGCCGCTCGCCGGCCGCGCCGGCCAGGGGTGCGAGGGGCGCCCCCGCCACCCGGCGGGCGGCCCGCAGGCGGGAGAAGGACTCGCGGTCGAGCATGTCAGGCAGAATCAGCAGCCTACGCTGGCCCCCGCCCTCGAGCCTGAGGACCAGGACCATGAATCCCCGGCTCACGAAGCCTTCGGCGGCGGGCGTCGCGGCCCGCCACGCACCGCCTTCGCGCAGGCGCCAGTCGGCGGGGCCGACGACCGCCAGACCCACCCCCGCGGATCGAATGACCGAAGGCCCGCGGCCCCACCACAGCCACGCCCCGTGCAGAGCGACCGCACCGGCCAGCAGGGCGCGATACAGCAGGGGCAGCGGGAGCGCGAGGGCGCTGCCCATCGCGAGCAGGTGGATGAGGATCAGGTACAGCGCGAGCAGGCGCGAGCGGCCCAGCTCAAGGTAGAGAGGCGCGGCGGATTCGTTCGATGAGCGACTTGAAGGTGCCATCCGTGGGCTCCCCCTGCAGCAAGAGCCAGTCCAGGAGGTCCTGGTCCTTGCACTCCAGGAAGCGCTCGAACAGGTCGCGCTCCTGGTCATCCATCTCGTCGTAACCGCGCTCCAGAAAGGCCCCGAACAGCTCGTCGAGCTCCAGCATTCCGCGCCTGCAGCGCCAGCGCAGCCGGCGCTTGTCCGCCTCCGGGTCTCGGGGCCTGTCGCCCACGCGGCCGCGGCTCAGCCGGGCGGACCGCTCAGAGCCCGCGCCTCAGCATGAGCGCCTTGATGTGCCCGATAGCCTTGGTGGGATTCAGGTTCTTGGGGCAGGCCTCGACGCAGTTCATGATGGAGTGGCAGCGAAACAGCTTGTACGGCCCCTCCAGGTTGTCGAGTCGCTCCTCGGTCGCCTGGTCGCGGCTGTCGGCCAGGAAACGCCAGGCCTGCAGCAGGGCCGCCGGGCCCATGTACTTGTCCGGATTCCACCAGAACGACGGGCAGGAAGTCGAGCAGCAGCCGCAGAGGATGCACTCGTACAAGCCGTCGAGCTTGTCGCGGTCCTCCACGCTCTGCAGGCGCTCCTTCTCGGGCGCCGGGTCATTGTTGATCAGGTAGGGCTTGGCGACCCGGTACTGACGGTAGAACTGGGTCATGTCCACGACCAGGTCGCGGACCACCGGCAGGCCCGGCACGGGACGCACCTGGACCGGCTCCTTGAGCGTGGCCACCGGGGTGATGCAGGCGAGCCGGTTGCTGCCGTTGATGTTGAGCGCGTCGGAGCCGCACACGCCCTCGCCGCAGGAGTGGCGGAAGGAGAGCGACTCGTCGTCCGCCTTGATCCGGATCAGCGCCTCGCGCACCATCATCTCGGAGTTCACCTCCAGCTCGTAGTCCTTCATGTAGGGACTGCTGTCGGTGTCTGGGTTGTAGCGATAAATCGAAAAACGCATGGTTGGCGATCCCGCGAAATCGGTTCGGATTCGGGCGGTTTCCCGCTTACCTCAGTAGACGCGCTTCTTGGGCGGAAAGGACTCGACCGTCAGCGGCTGCATGCGCACCGGCTTGTAGGCCAGCCGCTGCCCCTCCCGGAAGTACAGGGTGTGCTTGAGCCAGTTCTCGTCGTCACGATCCGGGAAATCAACCCGGGCGTGGGCGCCGCGGCTCTCCTTGCGGGCCAGCGCCGAGGCCACCGTCGCCAGTGCCACATCCGCCAGGTTTTCCAGCTCCAGCGCCTCCACCCGCGCGGTGTTGAAGGTGCTGCTGTGATCGCGTAGCCGCACGTCGGGCAGGCGCGCCTCGATCTCGCGCATCTTCTCCACGCCCTCGGCCATGATCTCCTCGGTGCGAAACACGCCGCAGTGGTCTTCCATGACCTTCTTGAGATCGTTGCGCAGGCCGTCGACGGTCTGCCCGTCCCCCTTCTTCTCCCAGCGCGCGAGCCGTGCTCGGGCCTGGTCCACGGCACCCTCGTCGAGCGGCCGGTGGGCCCCGTTCTTGCCCAGGTAATCGATCAGGCTGTTGGCCGCGGCGCGCCCGAACACCACCAGGTCAAGCAGCGAGTTGCCGCCCAGGCGGTTGGCGCCGTGCACCGAGACGCAGGCGCACTCGCCCGCCGCGTACAGGCCGGGCACCACTTCCTCCCCGCCCCCCTCATCACTGGTCACGACTTCGCCGAAGCGGTTGGTGGGAATGCCGCCCATGGCGTAGTGCGCGGTGGGGTAGACGGGGATCGGGCGCTCGATGGGATCGATGTGGGCGAAGATGATCGAGCTCTCGCGGATGCCGGGCAGCCGCTTCATGATGGGTTCGGCACCGAGGTGATCGAGGCGCAGGAACACGTGGTCCTTGTCCGGGCCAGCGCCACGCCCCTCCTTGACCTCGGTGTACATGGACCGCGAGACGACGTCGCGGCTGGCGAGATCCTTGGCGTTGGGCGCGTAGCGCTCCATGAACCGCTCGCCGTCCGCGTTGACCAGGTAACCGCCCTCGCCGCGCGCGCCCTCGGTGATCAGCATGCCCTTGCCGGCGATGCCGGTGGGGTGGAACTGGAAGAACTCCATGTCCTGCAGCGGGATACCCGCGCGCAGCGCCATGGCGGCCCCGTCGCCGGTGTTGATCTTGGCGTTGGTGGTGGTGCGAAAGATCTGGCCGAAGCCGCCCGTGGCCAGCAGGGTCGCCTTCGAGCGAATCAGCAGCGGCTCGCCGGTCTCGATCTCCATGACCAGGGCGCCGTGCACGAAACCCTCGGCGTCGCGCAGCAGATCGACCGTGAAGTACTCGTCGAAGAAATGGGTGCGCGCCCGAATGTTCTGCTGATAGAGGGTGTGCAGCATCGCGTGCCCGGTGCGGTCCGCCGCGGCGCAGGTCCGGGCCGCCTGATCGCCACCGAAATCCTGGCTCTGACCGCCGAAGGGGCGCTGGTAGATGCGGCCGGTATCGGTGCGCGAGAAGGGCACCCCGTAATGCTCGAGCTCGTAGACGATCTCGGAGGCGGCGCGGCACATGTACTCGATCGCGTCCTGATCGCCCAGGTAATCGCTGCCCTTGACCGTATCGAACATGTGCCAGTGCCAGTTGTCGGGCAGCACGTTCGCCAGCGCGGCGTTGATGCCCCCCTGCGCCGCCACCGTGTGCGAGCGGGTCGGAAAGACCTTGGAGACCACGGCCACGCTGACCCCGGCGTCCGCGAGCTGCAGCGCGGCCCTCAGCCCCGCGCCCCCCGCGCCGATCACCAGCGCGTCGAATTTCTGTACCGGCACAGTCATGAGTTCACCACCACGAAGAGCACCCGGGCGGCCCAGGCACCGAAGGCGATCAGGCTGAAGGCGAGCACGGCGACCAGGCTTACGCGCAGCGCGGCCGGCTTGATGTAGTCGATAAAGACGTCCCGGACCCCGACCCAGGCGTGGAGCAGCAGGGACACCACGGCCAGGCTCCAGAGCATCCCGACGACGGGATCCGCCAGCCAGCCCTTCCAGTCCGCGTAGGAGGTCGGCGCCGAGCCCATGAAGTGGAACAGCACGTAGAGCACGAACAGGCCGAGGTAGACGGCGGTGACGCGCTGGACCAGCCAGGCGCGCAGGCCGTGCGCCTGGCGGCTCACAGGAACACCCCCACCAGGGTCACCGCGGCAATGGCGATGCCCAGGGCCAGCACCGCGCGCGCGGACTGGCGCGCGGGGAGCTTCTCGATTCCGATATCGAGGTCGAGCAGCAGGTAGCGGATGCCGGCCAAGAAGTGATGCGCCAGCGCCCAGACCAGCGCCACGATCACCAGCTTGGCCACCACGCCACCGGTCAGCGCGGCGACCCGGTCGTAACCCTGGGGGCTGGATACCGACAGCTCGAGCAGGTAGAGGCCGACGGGAATGGCCAGGAACATCAGGACTCCAGAGATGCGGTGCGCGATGGAGGCCAGCCCTACCGTGGGCAAGCGGATGCGCATTAGATCCAGATTGACCGGGCGTTTGGTCTGCGAGGCCATTGCCTGCTCCGTGCGATGCGGTGACGGGAAGGAAACGGGGCGCTGCGGCAGCGCAAAAAAGCGCACCGATTCTAATCCCGCCTCCCCCCATAAGCAAATCCAGGCGCGACCATCAGCAGGCGCGATGGCGCGCTCCCGGGCCGGGCCTCGCGGGCCCCACGAGCGGGCCGCGGCTCGGCCTTGGACAGTGCCGGTGGGCTTGACTAAGATGCCCCTGCCGTCAACGTCCCCAGAAGGATCCGATGCGCGCGACTTGGCAGGAATTTCTGACCTCCGCGGGGGCCGTGATCACCGCGGACCGGGTGCAGCATTTCGGCGCGCCCGAGCGCGAGCACCGTGCCGCGGCCGAGGCCGATATCTTCTGCGACCTCAGCCACCACGCGCTGCTGGCGGTTAGCGGCGCCGACGCCAGCGGTTTCCTGCAGGGGCAGCTGACCTCCGATCTGCGCGCGCT
>JBFKOE010000043.1:0-11888 GCA_041629015.1 Gammaproteobacteria bacterium | reverse complement strand
GCATGTGCTCGACGATTCGCGCGCGCAGGCGTTCGCGCAATTCCGCCAGGCGTTCGAATGCGGTGGCCGGCTCGGGGCCCGCCGCGAGCACCCGCTCGTCCGTGGCCGGGGCGGGCGCAGCCGGCGCCGGTGGCGACGGCTCGGCGACCGTCGAAGGCACTTGCGCCGTCGCCGGCAGCGGCTTCGGCGAAACCGGGGGCGGTTCCGCGCTCGGGCGGGGCGCTTCGCGGCGCGCCGCCGCGAGGCGCTCGGTGACCGCGCTCGGCGCGGGTTTCTGCTGCGGCCTCGCGGGCTTCGGCCGCGGCAACGGCGGCGCAAGGTCGGGGGCAGGCGCCTCGAGCAGGCGCGCCTGCAGTAGCACCCTGCCCTCGGCCGCCTCGCTGGTGAACGGCCCGCGCGCATCCCACCACCACAGCGCCACTCCGAGGTGCAGCAGCGCCGAGGCCAGCAGGAAACCTTTCAGGCCGGGGCGCATCAATTTTCGCCGCCTCGGCCGCCGGGCATGTAGCGGACGCTCACGAATAGCGAGCGTTCGGGGGTGTTGAAGCCGCTGACGAGCTCGTAGCGCTTGTCGAGCGCGTTATCCACTCGCCCTTCCAGGGTCCACTCTCGGTGCAGACGCCAGGCCGCCACCAGATTCACGAGGCCGTACCCGGGTAAAGTGACGCCTCCGACATCCCGGCGCTCCGATCGAAGGATCACCTCGCCGCCGACCCGAAGGGCGTCACCAAGCCGGCGGCTGAGCCCCAGACTCGCCTTGCGCTCGGGACGGCGCAGCAGGGGTTCGCCGGTGCGTTCGTTGGTGGCTCGCTGCAAGGTGATACCCGAATCGAGAAGCCAGCCCTTGCTGACGTACCCATACTCGATCTCCACGCCACGAACACTCGCCTCGTCGATATTGACAGCCTGGAAGCTCGGTCCCTCGTTGGCGATCAGATCGTCCACCTCGGTGCGGAATAGCGAAGCGGTCCAGCGCTGCCCAGCGCCGGGTTCAATGCGCAGCCCAAGCTCGTAGTTCTTCGAGGTCTCGGGGCGCAGAGCCGGGTTGCCGGCAAAGAAACCGCTGAACCCGGGGTGAAACAGCTCATTCAGGCTGGGGGCTCGATATGCTGTGCCATACGAGGCGAGCAGGCGCATGTCCGGTTCGATCCGCACGCCCCATGCGACTTGCCCAGTCGTTTCCGTGCCGAAGGTACTGTGCCGGTCGCGACGCGCCGCGAGCTGGACGTCGTGGGCGCCGAGCTGACGCTCGTAGCTGAAGAACGCGGCCACGTTGTCGATCTCGGCATCGAAGGTCGTGGTGGATGCCGTGGTATTGATCGTCTTGCCGCGATCCTCGTAGTAATTCAGACCGAATACAGCGAGGCCCGCCTCGCCAATGACAAGGTCATGCTGCCAGTCCACGGCCCAGCGCGTGGTCTGGATTCGGGACGAGAAACTGGAAGGATTGCTCGTCTGGCTATCCAGCTCATCGGCGGTAAAGTTGACCGCCAGCATGTGTGACCAGCGCTCGCTGAGCTCCTGCTTCAGCCAACCCGAGGTGGTCTGGTTGCGCGACTCGGTAAACGCGGTGTTGCCGACGCCGTCGTCAAAGTCGTTTTCTCCCTCGGCAAGCCATAGCCGTAGGCCAGCACGGGTGCCTGGAGCCACGTCAGCCTCGAGCGACGCGGTCAGGCTGTCGCTCTTGAACCCGTCGTCGTCCGGGTCGAAGGAACAGAACGGGGGACAGAAGGCGGGATTGTCGATAGCTGGGTTGGTTGCCGAGAACCCGTCGCTGGCGGCGTGCTCGTAATGCACCGCAAAACGCGCCGCCTCGCCCCCGCCGAACCCGACCTGCAGCCGACGCGTGGCAAAGCTGCCCAACTCGACGCGGGCGCTGGGGGCCGTCGGCCGTCGGGTGAAGACCTGGATCACACCGCCAATGGCGTCGGATCCGTAGTAGGCGGCGCGGGGGCCGCGCACAACCTCCACCCGCTCGATCTGGCTCGGCGACAGGGATTCCCACGCGAAGGCCCCCGTGGTGGCGGAGCCCGCGCGTACACCGTCCACGAGCACCAGCACATGGTTCGAATTGCTGCCACGCAGGAACACGTTGATGGCGGCGCCCGGCCCACCGGTACGGGTCACGTCCAGGCTAGGCACGAGCTGGAACAGTTGCGCCATGTCCGCGGGCTGGCGACGGTCGATATCGTCGCGCGTGATCACCGTCACCGGGGCGAGGGACTCGTCGACCGTTTGCGCGACACGGGTGGCGGTTACGACGATCTCGGCGGCGGCCGCGCTGGCGGACAATACACAGAGCAGGCCGATCGCGATCGGGCGCGGGCAACGTAGCGGCATTGAGCGCTCCCGCATGCGCTCACCCGCGCACGCATCCAAGTGGCATGGACGAGGCCGCGTTGCGAGTCGGGGAGACGGGGAAGCTTCTCCGTCAACACAGCCCGCCGCTGCATCGTTCGTGGCGCTTCGGGCCGGTCTCCGGGCTTGCGAGTGAGCGCTGACTCGTCTCGGACGGTCCGCCTTCCCATGCCGATCGGCACAGTGGCTGCCAGAACCGTCTTTACTCGCCTACCGTTGCGGGGGCAGCGCCGGACTTACGAGCTTGAGGGTGGGTTCGCTTGGCGAACCTCGACGCTCGTGCACCGGCTTCCCGTTTCACCGTCGGGACGAAGGTCCCTCGGGCACCTGAAGCGGTGGCCAGACTCTAGGGGTCGGCGGCGAGGCTGTCAACGGGGCAGCCAGGCACCGCGACCGTCCTGCTCGATGCGGGCGACCGGGTGATCGTAGAGGCGCTCGACGTTCGCCGCCGAGAGCACCGAGGCGGTCGGGCCGGACAGCGACTCGCCGGCGCCAAACAGCAGCAGCAGGTGATCGCAGTAGCGCTCGGCGAGATTGAGCTCGTGCAGGGTCATGAGGACCGCTTTGCCCCGCTCCCGGGCCAGGGAGCGCAGCCGCTCGAGCAAGCGGACCTGGTGACGCAGATCGAGATGATTGATGGGCTCGTCGAGCAGCATGATCTCGGGGTCCTGGGTGAGCAGGGTGGCCATGGCGAGGCGGCGATGCTCACCGCCGGAGAGCGTCGTGACCAGGCGCTCCTCCATGCCCTCCAGATCCACGGCGCGCAGCGCCGAGTGCGCCAGCCGCAACTCCCGCGGCCCTTCCCATGCCCAGCGGCCCAGGTGCGGGTGGCGCCCGATCAGGGCGGTCTCCAACACCGATGCGGGAAAGGGCTCGCTCGTCTCCTGCGGCAGCAGGCCGAGCACGCCGGCAACCGCGCGCCGCGGGTAGGCGGTGAGGTCCCGGCCGTTGAGCTCCACCCGCCCGGCGAGTGCGGGGCGCAGCCCCGCGAGCGTGTGCAGCAGAGTGGTCTTGCCCGCCCCGTTGCGGCCCAGCAGGCCCCAGCACTGCCCGCCCGCGAGCCGCAGGTCGAGCTCGCGGCAGACGCGTGCCTGCCCGATGGTCACCCCCAGCCCGCGGGCCCGCAGCTCCGCCATCGCTCAGGCCCGCACTTCGCGCGGCCGGCCGGCCCGGTGCAGCAGCAGCAGGAACACCGGCACGCCGACCATGGCCGTCAGCACCCCGACCGGCAGCTGGGTCGGGGCGAGCACCGTTCGCGCCAGGGTGTCGGCGGCGGTGAGCAGCGCGCCGCCGAGCAGGGCCGCGGCCGGCAGCAGCACGCGGTGATCGTGCGCCCCCAGCAGGCGCAGCAGGTGCGGCACGATCAGCCCGACGAAGCCGACGCTGCCGGCCAGCGTCACCGCCGAGGCCGTGAGCAGCGAGGCCAGGAGGTAAAGCAGCCGGCGCAGGCCGTCCACACCCACGCCGAGCGCGCCGGCGAGGAGCTCGCCGCGCACCAGCACGTTGAGATCGCGGGCCAGCATCAGCGCCACACCCAGCCCGACCGCCAGCGCCACCGCCGCCGGTAGCGGGCTGACGGCGTAGCCGAGATCGCCCATTAGCCAAAACAGCATGCCGTGCAGGCGCCCCTCGGGGGCAATGCTCAGGATGAAGCTGACCAACGCGCCCCAGCCCGCCGCCACCACCACGCCGGTTAGCAGCAGGCGGGTCGGCGTCCAGCCACCCCGCCCGTGGGCCAGCCCGAACACCAGCGCCATCGAGCCCAGGGCGCCGGCAAAGGCCGCGCCCGACAGCCAGACCCCGCCCAGGCCCGCGACCATGACCAGCATGGCGCCCACCGCGGCGCCGCCGGACACGCCGAGAATGTAGGGATCGGCGAGGGGATTGCGCAGCAGCGCCTGCATCAGCGCACCCGCGAGCGCCAGCAAGGCCCCGGTGACGAAGGCGGCCGCCGCCCGCGGCAGGCGCAGCTCCAGCAGCACCGAGCGCTCCAGTTCGGGGAGCCCGCCTGCGAGCGCCCGCCCCAGCCCGGACCAGCCGATCTCCACGCTGCCCGAGACCAGGGCGAAGAGCAGCGCCAGCGCCGAGATCAGGGCCAGTGCGAGCAGAAGCAGGAGGTGGCGTGCGCCGGACCGCATGGGGCTCGCCCTCAAACCAGGCGCGGCGGCTCGTCGCTGTCGCGCAGACTGATGACCGGCCAGCCGCGAGCGTGTGCGTGCCGGCTGAGCGCCTCGTCCGGGTCGACCGCCACGGCCCGCTCGACCAGCTCTAGCAGCGGAATGTCGTTGTGCGAGTCGCTGTAGAAGCAGCTCCCGGCTAGGTCCCCGCCGGAGTCCGCCAGCCAGGCGCGCAGCCGCGTGATCTTGCCCTCGCGAAAACAGGGCACGCCGGCGACCGCGCCGGTGAACCTGCCGCCCACCTGCTCGGGCTCGGTGGCGAGCAGGCTCGGGATCCCGAACAGCGCCGCAATCGGCTCGGTGACGAAGCGGTTGGTGGCGGTGATGATCAGCAACTCGTCACCGCCCGCGCGGTGGCGCTCGACGAGCGCGCGTGCGCCCGGCAGCACGATGGGCTGGATGCGCTCGGCGACGAACCGCGCCCGCCAGCGCTCGAGCGCTGGCGGCTCGTTGTCCGCCAGGGGCCGCAACGAGAAGCGCAGGAACTCGTGGATGTCCAGCGTCCCGGCCTGGTACTGCTGGTAGAAACGGAGGTTCTCGCGCTCGTAGGCCTCCCCGTCGACGATGCCTTCCTCGGCCAGGAAGCGGCCCCACAGATAGTCGCTGTCGCCGGCGAGGAGCGTGTTGTCCAGGTCGAAGATCGCGAGCCCCAAGTGCAACCCCTCGGGTAGGCGGCCCGAGCGGGGGGCCACGGCAAAGGGCGCCATTGTAGCAGCGGCCCGGACCCGGGCCCGCGCGCTGTCGCCATTTGCGAGTCGCCGGTCGCCGTGCAACAATGGGCGACATCGAAAAGTTTGACTGATTGCTACGCAAGTGATTGATTCCTCTGGATTTCGTCTTAACGTTGGGATCATTCTGTGCAATCGGGAAGGGCGTGTGCTGTGGGCACGCCGAGCCGGTCAGGAGGCCTGGCAGTTTCCGCAGGGCGGCATCCAGGCGGATGAGAGCCCTGAAGAGGCCATGTTCCGGGAGTTGCAGGAGGAGGTGGGCCTGCTCCCCGAGCACGTGGAAATCATGGGCCAGACCCGCCGCTGGTTGCGCTACCGGCTGCCCAAGCGCTACATCCGTCGCAACTGCCGTCCGACCTGCATAGGCCAGAAGCAGGTGTGGTTCATGCTGCGGCTGGTCGGCAGCGACGAGGACGTCCGCCTCGATTGTTCGGATCGACCCGAGTTCGACCGCTGGCGCTGGGTCAGCTACTGGCACCCCCTGCGCGAAGTGGTGGCGTTCAAGCGCGGGGTCTACCACCTTGCGCTGCGCGAGTTCGCCCCGCTGCTCTTCCCGCAGCGGCGACGATCCTGGCGCACGGCGCCGGCCGCCCGCCGTCGCTGAGCATCCGCTAACGCCCCTGTCGCAGACCGGCCGCCACGCGACCGGTCCGCTGGCCGGCGCGGCACCTCCCGGGAGGACCATGCTCGAAACCCTGCGCCAGATCGTGCTCGAGGTCAGCGAGACCACCGACCTGCATCAGGCGCTGGACATCATCCTCAGGCGTGTCCGCCAGGCGCTCGGAGTGGATGTCTGCTCGGTCTACCTCTCCGACTACGACCTGCGCCGGCACGTGCTCATGGCCACCTCCGGACTCAACCCGAGCGCGGTCGGGACCGTCAGCCTGGAGTTCGAGCAGGGCGTGGTCGGCATGGTCGCGACCCGCGGCGAGCCGGTGAACCTGGACGACGCGCCCTCGCACCCGGCCTACAAGTACATCCCGGGCAGTGGCGAGGAGCCGTACCACGCCTTTCTCGGCGTGCCCGTCATCCACCAGCGCAAGGTGCTTGGCGTGCTGGTGGTGCAGCAGCGCGAGGAGCGCCGCTTCAGCGACGACGACGTCTCGTTCATGCTCACGCTCGCGGCCCAGATCGCGGGCGCGATCAGTCACGCCGAGGCCAGCGGCCGCCTCGCCAACCAGTCGGGGCCGGCCGGCGGCGGCGAACGCGCCTTCGACGGCCTGCCCGGCGCCCCCGGCGTGGGTGTCGGCCAGGCGCTGGTGGTGTTCCCCGCCGCCGACCTGCGGGCCGTGCCCGACAAGCTGGCGGTTGATGTGGGCGACGAGCTGGCCGCCTTCGAGCGAGCCCTGGGCGAGGTCCGGGCCGAGATCGAGCATGCCCGCGCCGAGCTGCTGCAGGGCGCGCCGGAGGCCGACGCCCTGTTCGAGGCCTACCGGCTGCTGCTGAGCGGCGAGGGCATCGAGCTCGACACCGTGGCGCGGATCCGCGCGGGCAGCTGGGCCCCCGGCGCCCTGCGGGCCGTGATCGAGGAGCACGCCAAGGTCTTCTCCAACATGGAGGACGCCTACCTGCGCGAGCGCGCCGAGGACATCCGCGACCTGGGCGCGCGCGTCCTGCTGCGGCTGCGCGCCGACGAGCGCGGCGCGCCCGACTACCCGGCCGCCACCGTACTGGTCGGCGCGGAGCTCAGCGCGGCGGATATCCTGCAGGTGCCGCGCGAGCGCCTGGTGGGCATCATTTCGGGCCGCGGCTCGGCCAACTCCCACGTCGCCATCCTGGCCCGCGCACTGGGCGTGCCCGCGGTGATGGGCGTCGACGGGCTCTCAGCCGGCAAGCTCGAGGGCAAGGAGCTGATCGTCGACGGCTACCGCGGACGGCTGTACGTCGATCCGGGCGTCGCGCTCAAGCGCGAGTACCTGCGCCTCGAGCGCGAGGAGCAGGAGCTGGTCGCCGACCTGCAAGGCCTGCGCGACCAGCCGCCGGTCACCCGCGACGGCCGCCACGTCGGTCTCTACGTGAACACCGCCCTGATCTCCGACGTGGAGCCGGCGCTGCGCAGCGGCACCGAGGGCGTTGGGCTGTACCGCAGCGAGATCCCCTTCCTGGTCCGCGACGGCTTCCCCAGCGAGGACGAGCAGTTCAAGAACTACCGTCAGATCCTCAAGGCGTTCCACCCGCGCCCGGTGGTGATGCGCACCCTGGACATCGGTGGCGACAAGCCGCTGCCCTATTTCAACTGGGAGGAGGACAACCCCTTCCTGGGCTGGCGCGGGGTGCGCGTCGCCCTCGATCACCCGGAGCTGTTCCGCGTGCAGCTCAGGGCGATGCTCCGCGCCGACGTGGGCCTGGGCAACATGCGCCTCCTGTTTCCCATGGTTAGCGGGCGCGCCGAGCTCGCCGAGGTCGTGCAGCTCATCGACGCGACCACCGAGGAGCTGATCGCCTCGGGCCTGGAGGTCCGTCGCCCGCCGCTCGGCGCCATGATCGAGGTGCCCTCGGCGATCTACGAGATCAAGGGCATGGCCGAGCTGGTGGACTTCTTCTCGGTCGGCACCAACGACCTCACTCAGTACCTGCTGGCGGTGGATCGCAACAACCCGAGGGTGGCGAAGCTGTTCGACCCCCTGCACCCCGCCGTCCTCCACGCCCTGCAGCAGATCACCACGTCCGCCCACGCGGTCGGGCGCCCGGTCACCGTGTGCGGGGAGATGGCCGGCGAGCCGGCCGCCGCCCTGCTGCTGCTCGGCATGGGCCTGGACGGGTTCAGCATGAACGTCGCCAGCCTGCCGCGCATCAAGTGGCTGGTGCGCAGCTTCGCCTACTCCGAGGCGGTCGAGATCCTGAACCAGGCGCTGGGCTGCGGCAGCAGCGCCACGGTGCTGGACATCGCCCACGAGGCGATCGAGGCCCACGGCCTCGGCGGCCTTATCCGCGCCGGGCGCTAGCGATCGGGCGCCGGCGGATCCACCGGGAGGCGAGCCGCGGGTGAAGCTGAGCCGACGAGGACTGATCGCGCTGGGCGCCGCGGGGCTCGCGGCAGCTGCCCTCCCCCTCGCCTGGCTGATGCCGCGCCTGCGCGAGCGCAGAACACCGGATGCGCGCACCGTCGCGGCGCTGGTCGACCGCATGGTGCCCGCCGATGAGCATCCGGGCGCGCTAGCGCTCGGCGTGGATCGCGCGCTGCTGAAACGTGCCGGCTGGCACACGACCTTTCGCGCCTACCTCAACCGCTTCTGCGACCTGCTGGACGCGGCCGCCGAGGAGCTCCGTGACCGCCCCTTCGCCGACCTGCCCGACGCCGAGCGCGACGCGGTGCTGCAGCGGATCTGGGCTAGCCGCGAGGAGCACGCCGACACCGTATTCACCGTCCGCGGCCAGATCATGCGCGCCTACTACTCCCTGCCCGCAACCTGGGCCGCGCTCGGCTACCGCGGCCCGCCGCAGCCACTCGGCTACCACGACTACCGCGAGGGACCCGGGGCGTGAGCGTCGCCGCTCCCCAGCAGGCCGACGTCGTCATCGTCGGCGCCGGGGCGGGCGGCAGCGCCTGCGCCTGGCGGCTGGCCGCCAGGGGCATCGACGTCGTCGTGCTGGAGTCCGGGCCCTGGTACCGGGCCGATGCCGACTACCGCCTGCACCGCGACGACTGGGAGCTGAGCGCCTTTCCCGCCAAGGCCCCGCCCTGGCCCTACACCTTCGGCGAGATGCCCGAACTGGACCCCGGCGACCAGGACCTGCGCTCCCGCGGCGCCGAGGGCCGCCTGCTGGTGCCGGGCAACCGCCGCCGGGCCTGGAAGTACCACCACGTGCGCGGCGTCGGCGGCAGCACGCTGCACTTCACCGGCGAGGCCCAGCGGCTCAACCCGCGCTCGCTGCGCCTGGCGAGCGAGTTCGGGGTCGGCGCCGACTGGCCGCTGGACTACCCCGAGCTCGCCGCCTACTACGCCATCGCGGAGCGCCAGATCGGGGTGGCCGGCCCGGCCCGCGACCCGCGCACGCCAGACGCCGGGCCGGCCCCCTTGCCGCCGCACGACCCGGGCTACGCCAGCCGGCACCTGATGCGCACCACCCGCGCGCTGGGTCTCAACTGGACGCCCAACGCGCTGGCCGTCCTTTCGCGCCCCCAGGACGGGCGCCCGAGTTGCAACTACTGCGCGAACTGCAACCGCGGCTGCCCGCGCGAGGACAAGGGCAGCGCCGATGTCGTCTTCGCCCGGCCCGCGGTCGCCTCCGGTCGCTGTCAGATCGTCCCCGAGGCCACGGTGCTCGAGGTCGAGTCCGGGCCGAATGACCGGGTGAGGGGCGTGGTCTACGCCGACGCCGGGGGCAAGCGGCGGCGCGTCGCAGCGCGGGTGGTGGTGATCGCCTGCGGCGCGGTGCTCGGCCCGCGCCTGCTGCTCAACTCGGCCTCGCGCCACGCCCCGGAAGGGCTGGCCAACGAGTCCGGCCTGGTCGGGCGCAACCTGCTCGAGACCCAGTTCTGGATCGTGAGCGGGCTGGTCGATGTGCCGCTGGGAAGCTACCGTGGCCTGCCCCGGGACATCGTCTGCTGGGATCACAACGCCCCCGACGCCATTCCCGGCACCGTAGGCGGCTGCGTCCTCGGCCCCAGCACCACCGAGATCGGCCTCGGCGGCCCGGTAGCCTATGCCGAGCGCGCGGTGCCGGGCTGGGGACTGGCGCACAAGCGGGCGATGCGTGCGGCCTTTGGGCGCGCACTTTCGATCGGAGCAGTGGGCGAGTCCCTGCCCAGCCCGGGGAGCTACGTCGATCTGGATCCGGACGAGCGCGACGCTCACGGCCTGGCGCTGGCGCGCATCCACAGCCGGCCGGGGGAGCTGGACACGATCCGGCTGAGGTTCATGGCCGGGCGGGTGCGCGAGGTCCTGGCCGCCGCCGGCGCGCCCGAGCCCTTCGAGGAATACGGCAGCCACGACACCTTTTCCTCCTCCCACGTCTTCGGCACCTGCCGCATGGGCACCGACCCGCGCGCCAGCGTCTCCGACCCCTTCGGCGCCAGCCACCGCTGGCGCAACCTGTTCGTCACTGACGCCAGCCTCTTCCCCAGCAGCGGCGGGGGCGAGGCCCCCTCGCTGACCATCGCGGCGCTGGCCCTGCGCGCTGCGGACCGGATCGCGGCCGGGCTCGCCGCCCGCTCCCTTTGAGCGCTGCGGGCCCGCCCGCAGGTGTCAGGATTTTTTACGTTTCATGCCGTTCGGGCGAGCGCGAAAACGCGCAGAACCGCTTATCCATTTAGTTATTCAATGTTTTTTTACGAGCGGCACGCTACTTGCAACGTGGGTACCGTGCTGTATTGAGGGGCGTCTCTGTCCACCTTGGAGGGAACAACCATGAACAAATTGATCGCGCTTATTGCGATCGTTGCCCTGCCTGGCATGGCCTTGGCTGGGCAACCGCTACCACCCACTTCAATACCGGAGCCCTCCACCATCGCCCTGATGGGGCTGGGCGCCGTCGGCGTGTTGGCGATTGCCCTGCGCGGGCGCAGGAAGTAGCGGCATTCGGATTCAACCTGGCCGGCACGGGTGTCGGCCGGAGGACAGGGAAGTGCGAGGACCCTCGTGGCGTGCGCGCCGCGGGGGTTTCTTGTTCCCCGGAACCGTAGACGGCATCACTCACGCCGGCGCCGAGCCCCGGGACCACGCTGGCGCAGCCGACGCCGAGAGCGCCATGGCCGCGATCCGGCGGTGCGGGCTATGATCGGCCCATGCCGCCGCGTGCCCCCGACGACCCCGCCGAGGTCTACTCGGTAAGCCGCCTCGCCACCGAGGCGCGCATCCTGCTCGAATCCGGTTTCGGCACCCTTTGGGTAGAGGGCGAGCTCTCCAACCTCGCCCGGCCCTCTTCCGGGCACCTCTACTTCACCCTCAAGGACACCGAGGCCCAGGTGCGCTGCGCCATGTTCCGCCAGCGCAAGCTGCGCCTCGCCTTTGATCCCGAGGACGGCCTGGCCGTGCTGGTGCGGGCCCGGCCGAGCATCTACACGGCGCGCGGCGATTTCCAGCTGATCGTCGAGCACATGGAGGCCGCCGGCGACGGTGCCTTGCGCCTGGCCTTCGAGGCGCTCAAGCAGCGCCTCGCCGCCGAGGGGCTGTTCGATTCCGAGCGCAAGCGCCCGCTGCCCACCCTGCCCGCGTGCGTGGGCGTGGTGACCTCGCCCAGCGGCGCCGCCGTGCGCGACGTCCTCACCACGCTCGAGCGCCGCTTCCCAGCGCTGCCGGTGGTCCTCTACCCGGTGCCGGTGCAGGGCGAGGAGGCGCCGGAGCGCATCGTGCGCATGCTTGGAATCGCGGCCGCGCGCGCCGAGTGCGAGGTGCTGATCCTCGCCCGCGGCGGTGGCGGCCTCGAGGACCTGCAGGCCTTCAACGACGAGCGGGTCGCGCGGGCGATCGCGGCCAGCCCCATCCCGGTGGTGGTGGGGGTCGGTCACGAGATCGACTTCACCATTGCGGACCTCGCCGCCGACCTGCGCGCCCCCACCCCCACTGCCGCCGCCGAAATGGTCAGCCCCGACGCCGGCGAGTGGCTGCAGCAACTCGAGGGCGCCGAGGCCCGTCTGCTGCGGGCGATCGAGACGCGGGCGCGGCGGGCGCGGGCCGAGCTC
>JBFKOE010000042.1:0-11950 GCA_041629015.1 Gammaproteobacteria bacterium | reverse complement strand
GGAAACACGAGCAAGGCGATCAGACATCGGCGCATCGTCAAGGGATTCCTCTTCGCCACTCGTATGGGAACTGCGTTGGGATGCCGGCAACCTGTATTTGGCCCCGTGCGCGAGCGCGGTCGCCCAAAGATCCTAGCACGCAGACACGAGGCAGCCATGCGCAGCCTATGCCGTGCGCGAGTGAAGCCACCCAGCGTTGGCGCCAGGATTCAGATCAGAGCGGATAGCGCTATTCACGGCGTCGACATGCAGCGCGCTTCCAATTGACGTTTCTCCCTCTGGATAGCGCATTTCCAGTGAGAGTCTCGAATTAATTCGCTCCTGCTCCAGCAGGTAGGCCATTGTTCGCGGCAGCGCCGTTGGGAAAAAAGCCCCACCGAAGGGGGACTGTCCGCGGAATGATGGTGGGCAACGGCCATCGCGCTGCCGCGCGATAGCGAAGCCCTGCTGACGAGAATCGAGGAAGAGCCGATTAAGCAGGCACAGCTAAGCGAATGCCAACACCGGGCGTTGCCTGTTGCGGGTCACCTGCATAGTTTCTTGCCGCCAGCCCGAAAATCGTTCGGATCGCGGCGTGCACCGGCTCCGAGGCTGCTCTTGGTTGCAGAATCGATCGAAAGCGGCGAACCGCTGATTGGCTGATTTTCTGAGAATGCTAATGAAATCAGTAACACCGGAGCATATGCTGCGTGCACCCCGGGGTGACGGGTTATCCGGCGGGCGTCGGTGATTGCACTACGAGGACGCCTGCGGCGAAAGGACCACTATGATTGGCAGCGTCCCGCCCCAAGCTCTCCTGTTGCGCAGCCGAGGCAGATCAAGCGCGGCGCGCCCTTCAGCCGAGTCTTATCGTTGCGTGCGCACGGTTCATCAGCAGTAACCACGTATCGCTCTGTTTTTGATGCATTTCTCCCGAAATTGCCGCTGCAATACGCAATGTGAGAACGGGAGGATCTACTACACTTCAAAGTGTAAGGCTATTTGTTGAATCGGCGCTTAGATCAGCGGAAAAGTCGGGAGGGTTGTTGCACGAGGGGCACGTTTAGGAGGAATGAGCCATGATCGCGCGAGGGATTGTCAAATGGACGGTAGCCGCTGCGTCGGCGGCGGTGCTGGCGTTCGGATCTTCCACGTTCGCTCAGGAAGAGATGGGCAGCGATAGCATCGGCAAGATGGAATTCCAGAGCAACTGTGCCGCCTGCCACGGAATGGGTGGCAGGGGCGATGGGCCGCTCGTGGAATTCCTGAAACAAACGCCGCCTGATCTCACCCAGTTGAGCAAGCGGTACAACGGCGTTTATCCGCAGAAGAAGGTCTACGAGTGGATTCGGGATGTGAATCAGAAGCGGGCCCACGGCACTCAGGAGATGCCGGTGTGGGGTGATCGGTACGCACGAGAGATCATGATGACTTACGGCCCGGATTACACCGGTCCGGGGAGTTCTGTCACGGAGCGTATCCTGAAGCTCGTCTACTACATCGGGAGCATTCAAGAATAACGACTAGGCCAGCGGCCAGGCGGACCGCGGCCGTAAGGTGACAGAAGGCGAGCGCCTAGCGCCCGCCTTCAAAGGGCGAGGGCGTAATCCGCTCTCCCGATCCCGGGCTCCAGCTGGCAAATGGCCGCTCGCTGCCCGGCCAGCTGAGCGTCAGGACGCCGCCCTTGCCCCGTCCCGAATGGGCCTTGCTCCGCAAGCGTCCCCGCGTGGGCTACACGTGGGCGGCCGCGATCGACCACTGATGCCCCCGCTGGCCAGGATCACTGGTTCGATCCCAGTTGTGCCCGCCAATCCGCCCGATTGAAATGCGTGCTCGCAGGCCGGCCTTCGGTCAACTCCGGCGCCATGGCCCGGCGCTTTGCGCGCTCTCATCAAGTGAGCGCCGCCGCTAGAGCCAGTCCGTGAGCTGCACGCCGAAGCCGATGGCATTCACGTTGGCATTGTAGTCGATCAGGCTCTCGCCGTAGCCGTTGAACCACTGGATGTAACCGCGCAGCCGCTTGGTCAGCGGGAAACTCCAGTCGAGTTGGTAGGCGCCACGATTGTCGTCGAAATCCAGATTGTTGCGCACCATCAGCCCGAGGGTTTGGCCCTTGCGCTTGAAGACGCCCTGAAACTCGAAATTGCCCAGGAAGTCCTCGATATCCGGGTTGTCGTCCTCGTCGAGGTCCTCGTTGATGCGGTCCCACACGCGCAGGCCCGCCGAGAAACCGGCCTTCTCGAACACGAACTGGCCGAACACGCGATTCCAACTGCGCGAGAGCAAGCCGCTGCGCCCGTTGGACTGGTGGTTGATACCGAAGCCGATCAGGGTGTTGGCCAGGCCGAGGAACTCCCAGTCCTTCTGGAACGCATACCACACCTCGGGCTCGTGGTTGTATTCCCGGAACGGCGCCGAGAGCCCGTTGGTCTCGTAGATCTGCCAGAAGGCGCGCAGCGTGTAGCCTACGTACAGCACGTCGCTGCGATGAAAGATCTTCTCGAACACCGGGGCCTTGATGCTGATCTGAAACTTCGACTCCACCTCGGCGAAGCCCACCTCGGAGACACCGAACTCCTGCCGGAAGGGCTCCTCATTGAGCGGGTCGGCATGGAAGGAGGCCAGCAGCAGGTAGTTGGGGCGATGCGGCGTTATGACGAAGGGGTTGTCGCGGGTCGCCTGCTCGATGGCGACGCGGCGCTCGAGCGCGGTTGCGGCCTTGTCGCGCCTGGCGCCCGGGCGCGCCGCCTCCTGCTGCCGGCAGTTCTCGCGCAGCGCCGCCACGGTCTCGGCGTCGTCGGCCGTGGTCACGGCGTTGCGCAGGCAGGAGTCGATGGCATCGGGCTCGGCAGCCTGCAGCGCGGGTGCGAGCACCAGGAGGAGCATGCAGGCTAGGTTTGGATTGCGCATCTGGAATTGCTTTCTAAAAGTATGTGTGCACAGGCGGCCGGCTCGCATCGGCGCCGACCGCGCGCGAATGATACACCGCGCGCCGCTTGGCCAGCCCGCACGCCGGCAAGAGTGCTACTGGTCGGCGATCCGGGCGCCGCGAATCACCTGGGCCGGCAGGGTCGTGGGCGCCGGGTGGATTTCCAGGTACTTGATGCTCGAGTAAGGAAAAGTGAGCAGCGTGCCGTCCGCCTCGACCATCACGTGGTCATACTTCAGGTACTCCTCCATGCGAGTGATGGCGTCGAGCGCCGTGCGATCGGACTGCTCCGGGAAGGCAAAGGAAAGGTTGGTGCCGTCATTGAAGTAGATAGTCATCGCCCGAGTCTTGTCCACGGTCCGGTCCTCCGTTCGATCATGTCTTGCGCATGGACGCGCATTGAAGACACTATGGTCGGGCAATCCCGATTTGGGCGCAAAGGCGCCGGCTGGCGATCGAGGCGCGGAACGCGACGAGCCGAGGCGGGTCTATCGCAGAACCGACCGGAGATCTGGAAAACCCATGCCGACCGACCGAGCAACCCGCCCCCGTCGCCGCGCCCTGCGCTGGATCCTGCTCGCGCTGGGAGTCCTGTTCGTCGGCCCGGTGGCGGCGCTGCTCAGCGGCGAGGTCGATCTCGACCGCCACTGGTCACGCGCCTCGCGGGTGAGCGCCGGTATCGCCCCCGACCCGGCAACGACGCCCGAGGCCGTGGTGCAGGTGTACGCTGCGCGCGCCTACGGCTGGCGCGGGCTGTTCGGGGTGCACAGCTGGATCGCGGTCAAGCCACGCGACGCGGCGCGCTACACGGTGCACCAGGTGATGGGCTGGCACGTGCGCCACGGCGGCTCCGCGGTGGACTCGGGGGCGGCGGTGCCCGACCGCTACTGGTTCGGCAACCGCCCGCGCCTGCTCGCCGAACTGCGCGGCGCGGCCGCGGCGGCCGCGATCGAGGCCATCGAGGCCGCCGTCATCGCCTACCCCTACCCGGACCGCTACCGCCTCTGGCCCGGCCCCAACAGCAACACCTTCGTCGCCTACGTGGCGCGCCGGGTGCCGGCGCTGGCGCTCGACCTGCCGGCCAATGCCGTGGGCAAGGACTACCTGGTGGAAGAAGCGGTGTTCGCGCGGGCACCGAGCGGCACGGGGATCCAGGTGTCGCTCGCCGGCCTGGCCGGCTTCATCGCGGCGCTCGAGGAAGGGGTCGAGGTCAACCTGCTCGGGCTGGCCTTCGGGCTGGACCTCAACCGGCCGGCGCTGCGGCTGCCCGGGATCGGCCGGCTCGGGCTGGCCAACCGCGCGCCCGCTGGCTAACGGAGATCCTTGAAGCGTGATTACCCGGGCCGCTGGGTGCGCAGCCGGGCGGTCCTCGCGCTCATGGAATCGAGCAGCGACTCGACCCGATCCAGGTTGTGGGAGTTGCCGGTCTGCCCCTGCATGGCCCGCAGCCGGTCCACCACCCAGCGGATCTCCTGCTCGATCTCCTCCAGCGGTCGCAAGGAGCTCTCGTGCTTGCCCTCAGACATCCCTGCCCTCCGAGATGGGCGCGCCGCGCGCCGATTGACTTTTGCCGTCCCCCACCGGGCGGCAGGGGCAGACTCTAGACCGATCCGAGGCGCCCGGGCAACGGCCCGGAGAACTCCGCGGCCAACGCTCGGTCTCTGACTACCGCGGATGCGCTATTGCCCGCGGCGCCGCGGATCCCTAGTCTGCCGGGCATCGGAGCGCGAACGGAGTCGACCCAGCATGGAGGCCATTGCCGAATCCCCTACAGCCAAAGACTGGCATGCCCTACCCGCGACCGCAGCCTTCGAGGCGCTGGGCGTTGGCGAGGGCGGGCTCGATGAGGCCGAGGCCGCGCGGCGGCTCGAGACCCACGGGGCGAACCGCATGCCGCCGGCACGCAAGCGCCGGCCGATAGTCCGCTTTCTGCTCCAGTTCCACAACACTCTGATTTACGTGCTTCTCGCCGCGGCGGCGATCACCGCCGCCCTGCAGCACTGGGTCGACATGGCGGTAATCCTGGGCGTGGTGGTGCTCAACGCGCTGATCGGGTTCATCCAGGAGGGCAAGGCCGAGCGCGCCCTGGAGGCCATCCGCCAGTTGCTGCTGATCCAGTCCGCGGTACGGCGCGGCGGACGCGTCATGCGAGTCGACGCGGCCGAGCTGGTGCCGGGCGACGTGGTGCTGCTGCAGGCGGGCGACAAGGTGCCCGCCGACCTGCGCCTGTTCCAGGCCCGCGAGCTGCAGATCGACGAGTCCCTGCTCACCGGCGAGTCGGTGCCGGTCGCCAAGGCGACCCGCGAGGCCGCCCGCGACGCGGTGCTTGGCGATCGGACCAGCATGGGCTACTCGGGCACGCTGGTCACGCGCGGCCAAGGGGCCGGGGTGGTGGTCGCGACCGGGCCGGCGAGCGAGCTCGGGCGCATCAACGCGCTGCTGCGCGCGGTGCCGACGCTCACCACACCCCTGCTGCGGCAAATGGCGGCCTTCGGGCGCTGGCTTACCGGCGCCATCCTCGCCGTCACCAGCGCGACCTTCGCCTTCGGGCTGCTGGCGCGCGACTACAGCGCGACCGAGATGTTCCTCGCGGCGGTGGGCCTGGCGGTGGCCGCCATCCCCGAGGGCCTGCCCGCGATCATGACCATCACCCTGGCCGTCGGCGTGCAGCGCATGGCGGCGCGGCGCGCGATCATCCGCCGCCTGCCGGCGGTCGAGACCCTGGGGGCGGTGACGACCATCTGCTCGGACAAGACCGGCACCCTGACCCGCAACGAGATGACTGTCCAGGCGGTCGTGACCGCCACCGCCGAGTACTCGGTCTCCGGGGCCGGCTACGACCCGCACGGGGATTTCCAGCTCGGCGAGGAGCGCATCGGCTCCGACAACCACGCCGAGCTCCAGGAGCTGGCCCGCGCCGCCGTGCTCTGCAACGACGCCCGGCTGCTGCAGCGCGAGGCGGGCTGGGCGGTGGACGGCGACCCCATGGAGGGCGCACTGCTGACCCTCGGGGCCAAGGCGGGGCTGGAGCACGACCGCGCGCTCGAGCAGTGGCCACGCACCGACGTCATCCCCTTCGACTCCGAGCACCGGCTGATGGCGACCCTGCACCACGATCACGCCGGCCACGGCTTCGTCTACGTCAAGGGCGCGCCGGAGCGGCTGCTCGGGCTGTGCAACCACGAGCGCGCCCAGGGCGAGGACCGCCCGCTCAGGGCCCAGCACTGGCGCGACGCGCTGGAGCGTCTGGCCGGGGACGGGCAGCGGATGCTCGCCGTCGCCGCCAAGCCGATGACGGGGCAGACCCGCGAGCTCAGCTTCACCGAGCTGGAGGGCGGGCTGTCGCTGATCGGCCTGGTCGGGCTGAGCGACCCGCCGCGCCAGGAGGCCGTCGACTCGGTCGCGCGCTGCCGCGCGGCGGGCATTCGGGTGAAGATGATCACCGGCGATCACACCGCCACCGCGCTGGCGATCGCCGGGCGGCTCGGCATCGGCGACGATGCGCGGGCGCTGAGCGGCCACGCGCTCGACGAGATGGACGATGAGGCGCTGCGCGCCGCGGTGCTCGACGTCGATGTCTTCGCCCGTGCCAGCCCTGAGCACAAGCTGCGCCTGGTCCAGGCGCTGCAATCCCACGGCCAGGTGGTGGCCATGACCGGCGACGGGGTCAACGACGCCCCCGCGCTGCGCCGCGCCGACGTCGGCGTCGCCATGGGCTGCAAGGGCACCGACGTCGCGCGCGAGGCCGCGGAGATGGTGCTCACCGACGACAACTTCGCCTCCATCACCGCGGCGGTGGAAGAAGGCCGCACCGTCTACGACAACCTGCGCAAGGCGATCCTGTTCATCCTGCCCACCAACGGCGGCGAGGCCATGCTGCTGGTGACCGCCATCCTGCTCGGGCTGCCGCTGCCGATCACCCCGGTGCAGATCCTGTGGGTGAACATGATCACGGCGGTGACGCTCGCCCTCGCGCTCGCCTTTGAGCCCACCGAGCGCGGCATCATGGAGCGCCCGCCCCGCGACCCGGCGGCCGCCCTGCTCTCGCGCCACCTGGTCTGGCGCATCGTGTTCGTGTCGCTGATCCTGGTGGCCGGGACGTTCTTCCTGTTCGAGCGAGCCCTGGCCGACGGGGCGGACCTCGCCGCCGCGCGCACCATCGCCGTCAACACCCTGATCATGTTCGAGGTCTTCTACCTGTTCAACTCGCGCTACCTGGCCGCGCCGGTGCTGAGCCCGGCCGGGCTGCTGGGCAACCGCTGGGTGCTGGTGGCGATCGCCGTGCTGCTCGCCTTCCAGCTCGCCTTCACCTATGCGCCCCCGATGCAGCAGCTGTTCGACAGCCGTGCGCTGGCGCCCGGGGAATGGCTGCAGGTGGTGGCGGTGGCCTCCAGCGTGCTGTTCCTGGTCGAGGCCGAGAAGTGGTGGCTGCGCACCCGCAGCGGGCGACCCGGGGCCGCGGCCGAGGGCCGCTAGGCCCTTCAGCTTCGGTTCAGGCAGCGCGGCGTATCGTGTCTCCAAGGCCGAGAAAACGGCTTACCGCAACAGGAGCACGACCATGAAAACCAAGCATCTGACGGGCACCCTGACCCTGGCCGCGGCGCTAATCGCGACCCCGGCCCTGGCCGACCGCTTCGACAAGCCACGCCACGACTACCGCGACTTCGCCAAGGTGACCGCGGTAACCCCGATCTACGAGCAGGTCCGCGTCAGCTCGCCGCGACGCGAGTGCTGGGACGAGGAGGTGACGACCTACGTCGATAACCACCGCCGCTCCGCGACCCCGGTGATCCTCGGTGGCATCATCGGCGGGGTCATCGGCAATCAGATCGGCGACGGGCGCGGGCGCAAGCTGGCCACGGTCGCGGGCACGCTGCTCGGCGCCTCGATCGGCTCGGACTCCGCGCGCGCCCAGGCCGCCGCGGCGCAGCCCTACACCACCACGGCCGAGCGCTGCCGCGTGAGCGAACAGTACTACACCGAGGAGCGCGTGATCGGCTACGACGTGCAGTACCGTTACCGCGGGCGCACCTACGAGACGCGCATGGACTCGCATCCGGGCGAGCGCCTGCCGGTGCGGGTGACCGTCACCCCGCTGTTCTGAGCCGCATCCCCGCGCGCCCGTCGGATCGCGTATGATTGCCGGGGCGCCCGCGCGAGCGGCGCCCCGGCGACCATGTCACCCGAGGGCAGCACCATGAGCACCGGCCTGAAACTCCCCGCCCTGATGCTGATCGCGATGGTGACGATTTCCGGCGCGGTGCACGCAGCCAAGGACCGCGGCGGAGAGACGCTCAGCGCCGAACAGGCCGCCGCCAGCGTGCAACGGCAGACCGGCGGACGCGTGCTAGGCGCCGAGCCCGTGCAGACCGAGTCCGGCCCCGCCTACCACGTCAAGATCCTGACCAAGTCCGGCCAGGTGCGCATCATCGAGATCGATGCCCGCACCGGGGCGGTCCGCCAGTAAGGCTTTCCGCGGCGCATGCGCATCCTGATCGTCGAGGACGAGCAGGCCCTGCGCGAGCAGCTGGTGGGCCAGCTCCAGGAGTCGGGCTTCGTCGCCGAGGCCGCCGGCGACGGCGAGGAAGGGCTCTACCTCGCCAGCGAGTACGACTACGACTGCGCCGTCATCGACCTCGGCCTGCCCAAGCTCTCGGGGATCGAGCTGATCCGCGCGGCCCGGGAGGCCGGGCGCAAGTTCCCGATCCTGATCCTGACCGCACGCGGGCGCTGGCAGGACAAGGTAAACGGCCTGGAGGTCGGCGCCGACGACTACCTGGTCAAGCCCTTCCACTACGAGGAGCTGCTCGCGCGCCTCAACGCGCTGGTGCGGCGGGCGGCGGGCTGGACCCAGCCCAAGCGCCGCTTCGGGCCGCTGACGCTGGACACCCGCGCGAGCCAGATCCTGCTCGACGGCGCGCCGGTGGAACTCACCGCCTACGAATACCGCATCGCCGAGTACCTGATGCTGCACGCGGGCAAGGTCATCTCCAAGACCGAGCTCACCGAGCACGTCTACGACCAGGACTTCGACCGCGACAGCAACGTCATCGAGGTCTTCATCGGACGGCTGCGCAAGAAGCTCGACCCCGGCGGCAAGACCCAGCCGATCGAGACCCAGCGCGGGCGGGGTTACCGCTTCACGCTGCAGGCCGACGGCGACTGAGCAAGGACCGAGCCGGGGCGGCGCACCCTTGACGCACTCGATCCACGCCCGCCTCACCCTCGCCGCAGGCCTGCTGCTGGCGGCCTTCCTAAGCGCGACGGCCTTCGCCCTGGAGCGTGCCTTTCGCGACAGCGCCGAGGCCGCGCTGCGCGAGCGCCTGCAGGGGCACGTCTACGCGCTGCTCGCCGCCTCCGATCTCGCCGCCGACGGCACGCTCGGGCTCCCGGCCGCCCTTCCCGACCCGCGCTTCAGCACGCCGGGCAGCGGGCTCTACGGCCAGGTCGAGGGACTGGACAAGGGCACGCAGTGGACCTCGCCCTCGCAGCTCGGGCTCACGGTAGCCTACCGTAGCGAGGGGCTGGCCCACGGGCTGCGCCGTTACGAGACGCTGAGCGCCTCGGACGGCACCCCGCTGATGGCGCTCTCCTTCGCCGTGCTCTGGGAGGACGAGCGCAAGCGCTTTCACCACTTCATCTACCACGTTGCCGAGGACCTGGCACCGCTCGAGACCCAGCTGGCCGGCTTCCGCCGCACGCTCTGGGGCTGGCTGGGCGCGCTCGGCCTGCTGCTGCTCGGGGCCCAGCTCCTGGTGCTGCGCTGGGGCCTGACGCCGCTGCGCCGGGTGGCGGCCGACCTGGCCGCGATCGAGGCCGGCCGCCAGCACGCGCTGACCGGGGCCTACCCGCGCGAGCTGCAACCGCTGACCGCCAACCTCAACGCCCTGCTGCAGCACGAGCGCGCGCACCTGGAGCGCTACCGCAACACCCTGGGTGACCTCGCCCACAGCCTCAAGACCCCGCTTGCGGTCCTGCGCGGGGTCGCCGAGCGCGGCGACGACGATACGGGGATGGCGCCGGCAGTGCGCGAGCAGGTCGAGCGCATGAACCAGATCGTGGACTACCAGCTGCAGCGCGCGGCGACCGCGGGGCGCACGCCGCTCGCCGCGCCGCTGGACGCCGCCGCCCTGCTGCGCAAGGTCGCCGAGACCCTGCGCAAGGTGCACGCCGAACGCGGCATCCGCATCGAGATCGAGGCCGCCGAGGCCGTGTCCTTTCGCGGCGAGGAAGGCGACTTCCTCGAGCTGGCGGGCAACCTCATGGACAACGCTTGCAAGTGGTGCCGCAAGAGCGTGCGGGCGTCCCTGGAACGCGTCTCCAAGCCGAACCGGGGCGGCGCGGGCGGAACGCTGCGGCTGCGGGTGGAGGACGACGGGCCCGGCATCGAGCCGGCACTGGCCGAGGAGATCCTCGAGCGCGGCGTGCGCGCCGACACCCGCGTGCCCGGCCACGGCATCGGGCTGGCGATCGTGCGCGACATCGTCGCTGTCTACGGCGGGGAGCTGTCGCTCGCGCGCTCGGCGCTCGGCGGCCTCAGCGCCGAGGTTCGGCTGCCCATCTAGCCAAACGAAAAGCCCCCGGCACTGCCGGGGGCTCTTGGAATCTCGGGGTGGTGCCCCGAAATCACCCGCGCGCTTACTGCGACTTGCTCACCATCCAGTCGATGGCAACCGCCAGGTCGGCGTCGCTGCAGTCGGCGCAGGTCCCGCGCGGCGGCATGGCGTTCTTGCCAGCCTGCACCACGGCCAGCATGGCGGCCTTGCCGGTGGCGATGCGCGGCGCCCAGGCGGCCTTGTCGCCCAGCTTCGGGGCTCCGGCCGCGCCGGTGTCGTGGCAGGCGAAGCACACGCGCTTGTAGATGTCCTCACCGCCGGCGTTCGCCAGTCCGGCGCTCAGGGCAAGCACGGTGCCACCGATGATCATTGCTACCTTCTTCATGCAGCTCTCCTTACCAAGGTTGTTGCGGTCAAGATTCGTGAGGAGCCCCTCACCGTCGAGCACAAAGGTACGGAGGATAACCTGAACGGATACTGAACGGCCAGCGGAAAATGGGCTTCCGGCGCGCCCTGGCAGCCCGCCACGGGACGGCATTTGTCGGGGAAGTGGTGCGGGAATTCGCGCCGACCGGCCCAGCCGCCGGCGCAAGGCAAACGCGGGCCCGAAGGCCCGCGTTCTTCGCCTGCGGCGGGGCGCTCGCCCTCAGCGGGCGCTCACCACGGCGCTCGGGTCGACCTCGTCCATGACCGGCAGCGAATGGGCGATGCCTTTGTGGCAATCGATGCAGGTCTGGCCCTCGTCGAAACCCACGATATGGCGCTTGTATGCGCGCCGCTCCTGGCGCGTGTAGTCCATGGAAACGTAATCGTGGCAGTTGCGGCACTCGCGCGAGTCGGTGCGCTTCATCGCGGCCCAGACGTTCTGGGCGAGCTGCAGGCGCTTGGCCTCGAACTTTTCCGGAGTGTCGATCGTGCCGAGCGCCTTGTGAAAGAGCTCGTTGGTCGCCTGGATCTTGCGCACCACCTTGGGAAACCACTCCCTGGGCACGTGGCAGTCGGGGCAGGTCGCGCGCACGCCGGTGCGGTTGTTGTAGTGGATGGTGTCCTTGTACTCCTGGTACACGTTCTGCTCCATCTCGTGACAGGAGATGCAGAAGCGCTCGGTGTTGGTCATCTCCATTGCGGTGTGGAAGCCGCCCCAGAAGATCACGCCCGCCACCACGCCGACGACGAGAATCGCCGCGACGGAGAACCGGCTCGACGGTTTCCAGAGCCTCTGCCACAGCCCGCGGATCGTTCCCTGCTGCTTGTCAACCATGTTGCACCTCGTATCGCTGTCGGGTCCCCGTTCGTCTGGCTCCCGGGCTGGCCGCCCGGCCGGACCGGGACTGGATCAATGCCGGATGAGGGTCTCCACGGGCTGGAACTGGTTGCCCACCAGGGGCCGCGCGTCGCGTTGTGGCACGTGGCACTGGGTGCAGAAGTAGCGGCGCGCGGACACGTTGGCGAGGACGTTCTTGTCGCGGTCCTCGAAGTGCGTCTG